>NZ_JVLX01000022.1:0-79839 GCF_001070815.1 Streptococcus pseudopneumoniae
CAAGTACAGCCTGCGGCTAGTTTCCTAGTTTGCTCTTTGATTTTCATTGAGTATCAAAAGATTGTCTCCCAAAAAGAAGTCTGCCCCAAATCCGCCCCAAAGGTTTTTTAAAGTTATGCTTATTTATCCGAAGAAAATCAAAAAAGCCCTACAACGGGGGCTTTTTGTTTAAATGAAACCTGATAAAACAAGTTATAGAAGGCGGTAGACGGATTTGAACCGACGATCAAGCTTTTGCAGAGCCGTGCCTTACCACTTGGCTATACCGCCTTAACTTTTATTATTATACCTTGAAAATGATTTTCAGTCAATAGCTTTTTCAGATTTTTTGTGTCAATAAGCCTAAATATTCTGAAAATTCGTTTACTTTTCTTGAAATCTATGATATAATTGATGATAACCTATACTTTATTTATAAGAGGAGTAAATAAATGAAAAAAAGTCAAGTGCTTGCTGTAGCGGGAGCTACCTTATTAGCGTCAGGAGTTCTAGCTGCGTGTTCAAACACTAGTTCGAATAATGCTAAACTAGCAAAAGATTACCAATATGTTTATCAAACAGATCCAGAAACTTTGGATTATATCGTCAGCAATATCGATTCAACATCATTCGTCACAACAAATGCTGTAGATGGTTTGTTGGCTAATGATAAATATGGTAACTTGGTTCCTTCTATTGCTGAATCATGGACAGTTTCAAAAGATGGTTTGACTTATACCTATAAAATCCGTAAGGATGCTAAATGGGTGACAGCAGAGGGAGAAGAATACGCTCCTGTAACTGCTAAAGACTTCGTTACTGGTTTGAAACATGCCGTAGATGGAAAATCAAAAGGACTTTCAATCGTTAGCTCTTCTATTAAGGGATTAGAAGCCTATATCAAGGGTGAAACAAGCGATTTTTCAACCGTTGGAGTAAAAGCACTTGATGATCAAACACTAGAATATACCTTGAACCAGCCAGAAACTTTCTGGAATGACAAGACCACTAGTGGTGTTTTGATGCCGGTTAATGAAGAATTCTTAACTTCAAAAGGGGAAGGTTTTGGTGCCCCAACCGATGCTAACTCTATTCTTTATAACGGTCCATTTGTCTTAAAATCTGTAACTCCAAAATCATCTATCGAGATGGCTAAAAATGATGCTTACTGGGACAAAGAAAATGTAAAAATTGAGAACGTTAAGTTCACTTTCTGGGATGGTAAGGACCAAGATGTGATTGCCAAAGGTTTTGCTGATGGTCAATATAGCAAGGCTCGTATCTTCCCTACAAGTTCTACATATGAAAAATATGCAGCTGACTTTAAAGATAACATTTACTTTAATGAACCAGGTGCGGGTGTTGCAACTGTCAGCTTGAATTATGGCCGTACAACCTATAACCACACTGCCAAAACAAGTGATGCTCAAAAGACATCTACTCAGAAAGCATTGCTAAACAAGGAATTCCGTCAAGCCTTGAACTTTGCTGTCGATCGCAATTCTTACTCAGCTCAAACAAATGGTACTGATGGAGCCGCAGTAGCCATCCGTAATACGTTTGCACCTTATAATCTTCAAGTTGGTAAGAAAACATTTGGTGAATTGGTACAAGATAGCTTGGCTAAGACAAATTCTTCTACTTGGTCAAACGTGTCTCTAGCAGATTCTCAAAATGGACTTTACAATGAAGAAAAAGCGAAAGAAGTCTTTGCTAAAGCCAAATCAAGTCTACAAGCTGAAGGTGTTGAATTCCCAATCCACTTGGATGCCCTGGTTATCCAAGAATCAACAGCGGTTGTAAACCGTGTTCAATCATTGAAACAATCAATTGAAAAAGTATTGGGTTCAGATAATGTTGTTGTAGACTTACAACAAATGACTCAAGCAGAAGCTTTACCAATTTCATTTAGCGCTCCAACAGCTAAAGAGCAAGACTGGGATATCCATACCTTGCTAGGATGGAACCCGGACTATCAAGATCCTTCTACTTTCTTGGATCAATTCGTCCTTAAGGGAGGAAGCACTCGCCTTTACCTTGGTATTGACCAAAACACAGATGCATCAGTAGTAAGCAAACTTGGTTTAGCTGACTATGGAAAATTACTTGATGACGCAAACAGCGAAAACCAAGATGTTCAAAAACGTTATGAAAAATACGCGGTGGCACAAGCTTGGTTGACTGACAATGCTTTGACAATTCCAGTAATGGCTTCTCCTAAAGAAACAGCCGTTTCATATGTTTCAAAAGTTCTACCATTTAGCTCTTCATATTCTGTAGCCGGCCTTAAAGGTGAAAATTCAGGATACTTGAAGTACACTGAAGTTGGTGAAAAAGCAATCACCAAAGAAGAGTATGAAAAAGCTCGTGAAAAATGGTTGAAAGAAAAGACTGAGTCAAACGAAAAAGCTCAAAAAGAATTGGCAAGTCATGTGAAGTAAATAATTTTCAATAGAACTTTCTCTCCATGAGGAGAAGGTTCTTTTGGGATTTTTAAAGGAAATGATATGAAAAAATATATTTTTATGCGTGTTTTGCGGTCCTTGGTTTCTATCTTCTTAGTAACAACCTTGACTTACACGATTATCTATACAATGGTTCCTCGAAAATTGATTTTCAAACAGGATACCAACTATAACAAGATTGCTACAACTGCTGATAAACGTGATAACTATGAGAATACCGTTTATGAGCGTATGGGCTATATCGAGTACTACGATACCAAAGAGTTGCAAGAAAAAGCTAGCCAGATGGATGCTTCTGTAACAGTTGAAGCCAATGATACCAACAAGGCTATCTATGAAAAATACATCAAACAAATCGGTCATGGTTGGACCCTGGGAGAATTTACTGAAAGTGGCCAATTCTACGCTACGCGTGAAATCCCGATTTTTGAACGTGTTTTTCACTTCTATGCTAACTTGATTGACATTGATCATACAAATAAAATTCAAGACCCTGAAAATCCAGACTTGAAACGTTACCTTCGTTTTGAAAACGATCCAGCGATCGGATGGTCCTTGGTCGGTTCAGGAACAAAACACAAATATCTCTTGTACTTCAACAGTCAGTTCCCGTTTGTGCATCAAAACTTTGTGAACATTAATTTAGGTGACTCTTATCCAACCTATGCTAATAGCCCTGTTTTACAGGTCATTACTCAAGGACAAGGGCAAACAAAAACATCTCAAGTTCAGTTCCCAACAGGTAAGAAAACTTCTTCTGTAAATATTTACTCAAGAACCTACAAATCGCCTAGTCAGGCTGATTCTCGTGAAGTAGCTAACTATGGGAAAGATGACCCATATACTGCAACTGAAAGCAACTACCAATATCCTTCTATGATTGCTAGCTCTGCAGTCGTTGGATTGATTGGTTTGGTGATTTCTTATGCGATTGCCGTGCCACTTGGTTCAGCTATGGCTCGCTTCAAGAATACTTGGATTGATAGCTTCTCAACAGGGTTTTTGACCTTCTTGATGGCCCTTCCAACCATTGCCTTGGTTTACATTGTTCGTTTGATTGGATCATCAATTGGTCTTCCAGATTCATTCCCTATTTTGGGTGCTGGAGATTGGCGTTCGTATGTTTTACCAGCAGTGATTCTTGGTTTGTTGGGTGCTCCTGGTACAGCTATTTGGATTCGTCGTTACATGATTGACTTGCAATCACAGGACTTTGTTCGTTTTGCTCGTGCCAAAGGTTTGTCTGAAAAAGAAATTTCAAACAAACACATCTTTAAAAATGCCATGGTTCCGCTGGTTTCAGGAATTCCTGGTGCCGTTATCGGGGTTATTGGTGGTGCAACCCTTACTGAAACAGTCTTCGCCTTCCCAGGTATGGGTAAAATGTTGATTGACTCTGTAAAAGCATCTAATAACTCTATGGTCGTTGGTCTTGTCTTCATCTTTACATGTATTTCTATCTTCTCACTTCTTTTGGGAGATATTTGGATGACTATTATTGACCCACGTATTAAATTGACTGAGAAAGGAGGCAAATAATGTCTACAATCGATAAAGAAAAATTTCAGTTTGTAAAACGTGACGATTTTGCCTCTGAAGCTATTGATGCGCCAGCTTATTCATACTGGGGTTCAGTGTTTAGACAATTTATGAAGAAGAAATCAACTGTAGTCATGTTGGGAATCTTGGTAGCTATCATTTTGATGAGTTTCATCTACCCGATGTTTTCTAAGTTTGATTTCAATGATGTCAGCAAGGTAAACGACTTTAGTGCTCGTTATATCAAGCCAAATGCTGAGCATTGGTTCGGTACAGACAGTAACGGTAAATCTCTTTTTGACGGTGTCTGGTTCGGAGCTCGTAACTCTATCCTCATTTCTGTGATTGCGACAGTAATTAACTTGGTTATCGGTGTTTTTGTCGGTGGTATTTGGGGAATTTCAAAATCAGTTGACCGCGTGATGATGGAAGTTTATAACGTCATCTCAAACATCCCATCTCTTTTGATTGTCATTGTCTTGACTTACTCAATCGGAGCTGGATTCTGGAATCTGATTTTTGCTATGAGTGTGACAACATGGATTGGGATTGCCTTCATGATTCGTGTGCAAATCTTGCGTTACCGTGATTTAGAATACAACTTGGCATCACGTACTTTGGGAACTCCAACCTTGAAGATTGTTGCCAAAAACATCATGCCACAATTGGTATCTGTTATTGTGACAACGATGACCCAAATGCTTCCAAGCTTTATCTCATACGAAGCCTTCTTGTCATTCTTCGGTCTTGGATTACCGATTACAGTGCCAAGTTTGGGTCGTTTGATTTCGGATTATTCACAAAATGTAACAACTAATGCTTACTTGTTCTGGATTCCATTGACAACCCTTGTCTTGGTATCCTTGTCCCTTTTCGTAGTTGGTCAAAACTTAGCGGATGCTAGTGATCCACGTACACATAGATAGGAGTAGAAATGACAAAAGAAAAAAATGTAATTTTGACTGCTCGCGATATTGTCGTGGAATTTGACGTTCGTGACAAAGTATTGACAGCCATTCGCGGCGTTTCCCTTGAACTAGTTGAAGGAGAAGTATTAGCCTTGGTAGGTGAGTCAGGATCAGGGAAATCTGTTTTGACAAAGACATTCACAGGTATGCTTGAAGAAAACGGTCGCATTGCCCAAGGTAGTATTGACTACCGTGGTCAAGATTTGACAGCTTTATCTTCTCACAAGGATTGGGAACAAATTCGTGGCGCTAAGATTGCGACTATCTTCCAAGATCCAATGACTAGTTTGGACCCAATTAAAACAATTGGTAGTCAGATTACAGAAGTTATTGTAAAACACCAAGGAAAAACAGCTAAAGAAGCGAAAGAATTGGCGATTGACTACATGAATAAGGTTGGGATTCCAGACGCAGATAGACGTTTTGATGAATACCCATTCCAATATTCTGGAGGAATGCGTCAACGTATCGTTATTGCGATTGCCCTTGCCTGCCGACCTGATGTCTTGATCTGTGATGAGCCAACGACTGCCTTGGATGTGACTATCCAAGCACAGATTATTGATTTGCTAAAATCTTTACAAAACGAGTACCATTTCACAACAATCTTTATCACCCACGACCTTGGTGTGGTAGCAAGTATTGCGGATAAGGTAGCGGTTATGTATGCAGGAGAAATCGTTGAGTATGGAACTGTTGAGGAAGTCTTCTATGACCCTCGCCATCCATATACATGGAGTCTCTTGTCTAGCTTGCCTCAGCTTGCTGATGATAAAGGGGATCTTTACTCAATCCCAGGAACACCTCCGTCACTTTATACTGACCTGAAAGGGGATGCCTTTGCCTTGCGTTCTGACTATGCAATGCAGATTGACTTTGAACAAAAAGCTCCTCAATTCTCAGTATCAGAGACACATTGGGCTAAAACTTGGCTACTTCATGAGGATGCTCCAAAAGTAGAAAAACCAGCTGTGATTGCAAATCTCCATGATAAGATCCGTGAAAAAATGGGATTTGCCCATCTGGCTGACTAGGAGGAAGGAAATGTCTGAAAAATTAGTAGAAATCAAAGATTTAGAAATTTCCTTCGGTGAAGGAAGTAAGAAGTTTGTCGCGGTTAAAAATGCTAACTTCTTTATCAACAAGGGAGAAACTTTCTCGCTTGTAGGTGAGTCAGGTAGTGGGAAAACAACTATTGGTCGTGCCATCATTGGTCTAAATGATACAAGTAATGGTGATATCATTTTTGATGGTCAAAAGATTAATGGTAAGAAATCGCGTGAACAAGCTGCGGAATTGATTCGTCGAATCCAGATGATTTTCCAAGACCCTGCAGCAAGTTTGAATGAACGTGCTACTGTTGATTATATTATTTCTGAAGGTCTTTACAATCATCATCTGTTCAAGGATGAAGAAGAACGTAAAGAGAAAGTTCAAAATATTATCCGTGAAGTAGGTCTTCTTGCTGAGCACTTGACTCGTTACCCTCATGAGTTCTCAGGTGGTCAACGTCAACGTATCGGTATTGCCCGTGCCTTGGTGATGCAACCAGACTTTGTTATTGCGGATGAGCCAATTTCAGCCTTGGACGTTTCTGTGCGTGCTCAAGTCTTGAACTTGCTCAAAAAATTCCAAAAAGAACTTGGTTTGACCTATCTCTTCATCGCCCATGACTTGTCTGTCGTTCGCTTTATTTCAGATCGTATCGCAGTTATTTATAAGGGTGTTATTGTAGAGGTTGCCGAAACAGAAGAATTGTTTAACAATCCAATTCATCCATATACTCAAGCCTTGCTTTCAGCGGTACCAATTCCAGATCCAATCTTGGAACGTAAGAAGGTCTTGAAGGTTTATGACCCAAGTCAACACGACTATGAGACTGATAAGCCGTCTATGGTTGAAATCCGTCCAGGTCACTATGTTTGGGCTAACCAAGCCGAATTGGCACGTTACCAACAAGGACTAAACTAATAATGGTTTTATAATTTCCATGTCAATTTTTATGGAAATTATAAACCTTTTTTTGTTGGACTGATTTGAAAAACTTTGAAAGCTCCCTGAAAGAATTTTCGAAAAATTTTAAAAAATTCTGAAATATTCTTGACAGGTGATGAAAAAGGTGGTAAGATAAGAAACATCAAAAAAGAAAGCAGAAAAAGAAATGAATAAGAAACAAGCTGTAACGATGAATCAAAACTTTTACTTTAGCTACTTTAGATAGTGTTTGTAGACATGTCACCATGGATGCAAACAGTTCAAGCAATTTGTTTGTATCTATGTGGCTAAGATTTTTGATTGTGGTCCATATAGATGAATATCTAAATGGACTAGCTAAGTTGTAACTTGTTAGATTATTTCAAGCATCCGTTTAGATAGTATCTAGGCGGTTTTTTGTTTTATCTTTTCTGAGAAGGAGTTTCATTATGAAAGTTGTTCGAAAATTACTAGCACCCCTCTTGGTAGTGGGTATTCTCTTGACCTCTCTGATCAGTTTGCATCAGTTGAAGGCAGATAAGAAAAAAGATGTATTTCGTATCGGTATTTCACAATTTATTACCCACCAGTCCTTAGACGCTACTAGAGAAGGGTTTGTGGATGAGCTAGCCAAGCAAGGCTATGTTGAGGGGAAAAATATCGAGATTGATTTGCAAAATGCACAGGGAGAACAACGAAATCTAAAAACGATTTCCCAGCAACTAGCAGAATCTAGTGATGTCGTTCTAGCTATCGCAACGCCTTCTGCTCAGAGCTTGGCCAATACAACACAAACGACACCTGTTATCTTTTCAGCGGTAACAGATCCTGTCAGTGCCAAGTTGGTTGAGTCAAGAGAGCATCCTGGGGGCAATGTAACTGGGACAAGCGATCAGTCATCAGATGCCATTTCAACCCAAATCAATTTGATAAAGAAAGTGTTGCCAAAAGCTAAAACAATTGGAATTCTTTATACTCAGAGTGAGCCAAACTCAGTTGTCCAAAAGGATGAAGCTAAGCGTCTTCTGGAAGAAAAAGGCTTTACCGTTGTTGAAAAAACAATCTTGGACAGTAACAACGTCAAGGCGGCTGCAGAAAGCTTGATGGCAGAGGTGGATATGGTTTTTGTACCAACGGATAATATCATTTCATCAACCATGGAAACAGTCAAGCAGGTTTCTATTAAACACAAGGTTCCAGTATTCGGTGGTTCAACAGAAATGGTTGCGGTTGGTGGCTTGTATAACTACGGAACCAATTATGAAGAATTGGGACGTCAGACAGCAAGAATGCTGGTTCGTGTCTTAAAAGGTGAGAAGCCAGAAAATATAGCAGTTGAGTTGCCTGAAAAACTGGAATTACATACAAATCAAGAAATGGCAGATGCATTGGGAATTGATATTAGTAAGTTAGAAGGCAAGGAATAAGGAGGTTTAAGATGAATTTTGTATTATCTAGTTTATCAGAAGGTTTATTGTGGTCGATTATGGCGATTGGGGTTTACTTGACTTTCCGTATTTTGGATATTGCGGATATGACTGCTGAAGGTGCCTTTCCACTTGGGGCGGCTGTCGTCGTATCTCAGATACAGGCAGGGATAAATCCTTGGATTGCGACCTTACTTGCTTTGCTGGCAGGTATGGTAGCAGGTCTTGTATCAGGAATGCTCCATACCAAGATGAAAATTCCAGCTCTCTTGACAGGGATTGTGACCTTGACAGGGCTTTATTCAATCAATATTAAAATCATGGGAAGTGTGCCTAATCTTTCCTTGGGAGATTCTTCAACTGTCTTTAAACAATTAGCGAGCTTGGGGATGACAACTGAAGAAGCTGTTTTCACGCTCAGCTTGGTTTGTCTCTTACTTGTTTGTTTGGTCTTGACTCTTTTGATGAAAACGGAGATTGGCTTGGTTTTGCGTTCGACTGGGGACAATATTCCTATGAGTGAGGCTAATGGGGTCAATGTAGACACCATGAAGATTGTTGGTTATATGATTTCAAATGGTTTGATTGCCCTGTGTGGTTCCTTGTTCGCTCAAAATGATGGATTTTCAGATGTGACTTCTGGGACAGGAACCATCGTTGTTGGCTTGAGTGCAGTCATTATTGCAGAAGTATTGATACACGACTTGACCATTGGAGGTCGCTTGTTATCCATCGGAATCGGTGCTATTGTTTACCGTTTGATTATTTTAAATATCTATGAAATTCCAAATCTAGATCAAAACCTAGTTCGTCTCTTTAATGCAATCTTGCTTGCCTTGGTTTTATTTGCGCCAGAATTGCAAAAGAGATTAAAGATTCGTGGTCTGAAATTGAGAAATGAATAGGAGGAGAAAGTTATGGCAAGTTTGTTAACACTTGAAAATATTCACAAAACATTTGAAGCAGGGACGGTCAATGAGAACCATGTCCTCAAAGGATTAGATTTAGAGGTTGAAGAGGGAGATTTTATCTCTGTAATTGGTGGAAATGGAGCAGGGAAATCCACTTTGATGAATATCTTGGCTGGTAATTTATCTGTGGATGAAGGGGACCTTTTATTGGCAGGCAAATCCATTAAAAATCTGAGTGTAAGAAAGAGAGCCAAGGATATCGCCCGTGTTTTTCAAGATCCTAAGATGGGAACAGCTTCTCGTTTGACGATTGAGGAGAATATGGCTATTGCCTTGAGACGCGGGCAGAAGAGAGGGCTTGGTTGGGGCGTGAAGGAGAAGGAGAGAATCCAGTTCCAAGAGGCCTTGAAAGAGTTGAATATTGGCCTTGAAAATCGCTTGAAAGTGGATACCCAATACCTTTCAGGAGGACAAAGACAGGCCTTGACCCTAGTCATGGCAGCTCTGGTGAAACCTAAACTTTTGCTTTTGGATGAACACACTGCGGCGCTTGATCCGAAAACGAGTCAAATGGTGATGGACTTGACGCAAAAGATTGTGGAACACCATCAGTTGACGACTTTGATGATTACCCACGATATGAACCATGCGATTGAGTACGGCAATCGTATCATTATGCTCTATCAGGGTAAGATAGTGGTGGATGTCAAGGGAGAGGAGAAAAAGCATCTGACGGTTGAAAATCTCATGCATCTCTTCCAGAAAAATAGTGGTCAAAGTCTGGTCAGTGATGAATTGGTTTTGGGATAAAGAAAAAGGCTGAGATCTGGTGTCTCAGTCTTTTATTAGTATAAATGGATAGGCAGAAATATGAAATTAATACTCTTCGAAAATCTCTTCAAACCGTGTCAGCTCTATCTGCAACCTCAAAACAGTGTTTTGAGCAACCTGCGGCTAGCGTCCTAGTTTACTCTTTGATTTTCATTGAGTATAAACTCAGTAAGGAGCCCTCTTTTGCAGAAAAGCAGGGTTCTTTTTGCTGTTTATTCCATCCCTGAAAGCGTAAAACAAACTAGTCAGGGTGGCTAGTTTGTGGTATAATGAAAGAGACTCAAAAAGAAACAGGAGAAAAATGATGGATTTACTTTTAGCAATTGTATTGATTGTGCTAGCTTTTCTAGGAGGAGCTCTTGGAGGAATGTACTTGGTTCGTAAGCAAATTGAAAAAGAATTCGCTGACAACCCACGTTTGAATGCTGAAGCAGTTCGTACTCTTTTGAGTGCAAATGGTCAAAAACCAAGCGAAGCTAAGGTACAACAAGTTTACCACCAAATCATCCGCCAACAAAAGGCGGCCCTTGCTAACAATAAAAAGAAAAAATAAATAAGGAAAAGTCTGGGATGAAAGTTCCAGACTTCTCACTATGTTGGCTAAGGGTTTAGGGATGAGACTTTTTCCTTGCATTCTATTGATATTTGATTATGATTAAGAGAGATAGTTGTTGATGAAGTTGTTCTTCAGTTCATAAAGACAAGTAATCATAATGAACTATCAATCAGAAAAAAGACTAGAAAGAAGACTGTATGGATAATCGACCAATTGGTTTTTTGGATTCGGGTGTCGGGGGCTTGACCGTTGTGCGCGAGCTCATGCGCCAGCTTCCCCATGAAGAAATCGTCTATATTGGAGATTCGGCACGGGCGCCCTATGGTCCCCGTCCTGCTGAGCAAATTCGTGAATATACTTGGCAGTTGGTCAACTTTCTCTTGACCAAGGATGTCAAGATGATTGTCATTGCTTGTAATACTGCGACTGCGGTCGTCTGGGAAGAAATCAAGGCTCAACTAGATATTCCGGTCTTGGGTGTGATTTTGCCAGGAGCTTCAGCAGCCATCAAGTCCAGCCAAGGTGGGAAAATCGGAGTGATTGGAACACCCATGACGGTACAATCAGACATCTACCGTCAGAAAATCCATGATTTGGATCCGGACTTACAGGTGGAGAGTTTGGCCTGTCCCAAGTTTGCTCCTTTGGTGGAGTCTGGGGCTCTGTCAACCAGTGTCACTAAGAAAGTAGTTTATGAAACCCTACGTCCCTTGGTTGGAAAGGTGGATAGCCTGATTTTGGGCTGTACCCATTATCCACTCCTCAGGCCTATTATTCAAAATGTCATGGGACCAAAAGTTCAGCTCATCGATAGTGGGGCAGAGTGTGTACGGGACATTTCAGTCTTACTCAATTATTTTGAAATCAATCGTGGTCGCGATGCTGGAACACTTCATCACCGTTTTTACACAACAGCCAGCAGCCAAAGTTTTGCACAAATTGGTGAAGAATGGCTGGAAAAAGAGATTCATGTGGAGCATGTAGAATTATGACAAATAAAATTTATGAATATAAGGATGAACAGGACTGGTATGTCGGGTCCTATGGTATTTTTGGTGGCGTCCGGACGTTGACGGATGATGACTTGGATTTTCCTCTATTGGAGTTTGCTCAAAGATTTCGAGATGAGGATCGAGGTTTTCCTGTTTCTGTTACTGTTTTACGCTATGGTTCTCTCTATCGTTTATTGTCTTTTGTGGTAGATATCCTTAACCAAGAAATGGGACGAAATGTGGAAGTCATCCAACGTCAGGGGGCTCTGCTCTTGGTTGAAAATGGGCAACTCCTGCATGTAGAATTGCCTAAAGAAGGGGTCAATGTTCATGATTTCTTTGAGACAAGTAAGGTGAGAGAAACCTTATTGATTGCGACTCGTAACGAAGGCAAGACCAAGGAATTCCGAGCTATATTTGACAAGCTAGGCTACGATGTGGAAAATCTCAATGACTATCCTGACTTGCCTGAAGTAGCAGAAACAGGCATGACCTTCGAAGAAAATGCCCGTCTCAAGGCAGAAACTATTTCTCAATTAACGGGCAAGATGGTTCTGGCAGATGATTCTGGACTTAAAGTCGATGTCCTTGGCGGCTTGCCAGGCGTCTGGTCAGCTCGTTTCGCAGGTGTGGGAGCAACTGACCGTGAAAACAATGCCAAGCTCTTGCACGAATTGGCCATGGTCTTTGAACTCAAGGACCGCTCGGCTCAATTCCATACAACCCTAGTCGTAGCCAGTCCAAACAAGGAAAGTTTGGTTGTTGAAGCAGACTGGCCTGGCTACATTAACTTTGAACCTAAGGGTGAAAATGGATTTGGCTATGATCCTCTCTTCCTTGTAGGAGAGACAGGTAAGTCATCAGCTGAATTAACCCTTGAAGAAAAAAATAGCCAATCTCACCGCGCCTTAGCCGTTAAGAAACTTTTGGAGGTATTTCCATCATGGCAAAGCAAACCATCATTGTAATGAGCGATTCTCATGGCGATAGCTTGATTGTGGAAGAAATCCGTGATCGCTATGTGGGCAAAGTTGACGCCGTTTTTCATAACGGCGATTCTGAACTACGTCCTGATTCTCCCCTTTGGGAAGGCATCCGTGTTGTTAAAGGGAACATGGACTTTTACGCCGGCTACCCAGAACGTTTGGTGACCGAGCTTGGTTCGACCAAGATTATCCAAACCCATGGTCACTTGTTTGACATCAATTTCAACTTTCAAAAGTTGGACTACTGGGCTCAGGAAGAAGAGGCCGATATCTGTCTCTATGGTCACTTGCATGTGCCAAATGCTTGGATGGAAGGAAAGACCCTCTTTCTAAATCCAGGTTCTATCAGTCAACCACGTGGGACCATCAGAGAATGTCTCTATGCTCGTGTGGAAATTGATGACAGTTATTTCAAAGTCGACTTTTTGACACGAGATCATGAGGTGTATCCGGGCTTGTCCAAGGAGTTTAGCCGATGATTGCCAAGGAGTTTGAGACTTTCTTGTTGGGGCAAGAAGAAACTTTTTTGACTCCTGCTAAAAATCTAGCCGTTTTGATTGATACCCACAATGCAGATCACGCGACCCTCTTGCTCAGTCAGATGACCTATACCCGTGTTCCTGTTGTGACAGATGAAAAACAGTTTGTTGGGACGATTGGGCTCAGAGATATTATGGCTTATCAGATGGAGCATGACTTGAGTCAAGAAATCATGGCAGATACGGATATCGTTCATATGACGAGAACGGACGTAACGGTTGTTTCGCCTGATTTTACCATTACGGAGGTCTTGCACAAGTTGGTAGATGAGTCCTTCTTGCCGGTTGTGGATGCGTCTGGTATTTTCCAAGGGATTATCACGCGCAAGTCTATCCTCAAGGCAGTGAATGCCCTCTTGCATGACTTTAGTAAGGAATATGAGATTCGATGCAAATGAGAGACAGGATTTCAGCCTTTTTAGAGGAAAAGCAGGGCTTATCTGCCAATTCTAAGCAGTCATATAAGTATGATTTAGAACAGTTTTTAGATTTGGTAGGTGAGCGGATTTCTGAGACCAGTCTCAAGATTTACCAAGCCCAGCTAGTCAATCTAAAAATCAGCGTCCAGAAGCGAAAGATTTCGGCCTGTAACCAATTTCTCTACTTTCTCTATCAAAAAGGAGAAGTGGATAGTTTTTACCGCTTGGAATTAGCTAAACAAGCTGAAAAGAAGACAGAAAAGCCAGAAATTTTAGATCTAGACTCTTTTTGGCAGGAAAGTGCCTATCCAGAGGGCCGTTTACTGGCTCTTCTTATCCTAGAAATGGGGCTCTTGCCGAGTGAGATTTTGGCTCTCAAGGTTGAGGATATCAATCTGGATTTTCAGGTGTTGCGAATCAAGAAGGCTTCCCAACAGAGGATTGTCACCATTCCTACGACCTTACTGTCAGAATTGGAACCCTTGATGGCCCAGACCTACCTCTTTGAAAGGGCAGGGAAAGCCTATTCTCGTCAGTGGGCCTTTCGTCAGTTAGAAGCTTTTGTCAAGGAGAAAGGTTTTCCAGCCTTATCAGCCCAAGCCTTGCGGGAACAGTTCATTCTACGACAAATTGAAAACAAGGTCGATTTGTACGAAATTGCAAAAAAATTAGGATTAAAAACAGTCCTCACCTTAGAAAAATATAGATAATGGATATTAAATTAAAAGATTTTGAAGGGCCCCTGGACTTGCTCTTGCACCTGGTTTCTAAGTACCAGATGGATATCTACGATGTGCCTATTACAGAAGTCATCGAACAGTATCTAGCTTATGTCTCAACCCTGCAGGCCATGCGTCTGGAAGTGACGGGTGAGTACATGGTTATGGCCAGTCAGCTCATGCTGATCAAGAGCCGCAAGCTCTTGCCAAAGGTAGCAGAAGTGACAGACTTGGAGAATGACCTAGAGCAGGATCTTCTCTCTCAAATCGAAGAATACCGCAAGTTCAAGCTCTTGGGTGAGCACTTGGAAGCCAAGCACCAAGAACGGGCCCAGCACTATTCCAAAGCGCCGACAGAGTTGATTTACGAAGATGCGGAGCTTGTGCATGACAAGACGACCATTGACCTCTTTTTGGCTTTTTCAAATATCCTAGCCAAGAAAAAAGAGGAGTTTGCACAGAATCACACGACTATCTTGCGGGATGAGTATAAGATTGAGGACATGATGGTTATCGTGAAAGAGTCCTTGACTGGACGAGATCAATTGCGCTTGCAGGATTTGTTTAAGGAAGCCCAGAATGTGCAAGAGGTCATTACCCTCTTTTTGGCAACCCTAGAGTTAATCAAAACCCAGGAGTTGATCCTCGTGCAAGAGGAGAGTTTCGGAGATATTTATCTCATGGAAAAGAAGGAAGAAAGTCAAGTGACCCAAAGCTAGACTTGATAGAGAGGAAAGATGAGTACTTTAGCAAAAATAGAAGCGCTCTTGTTTGTAGCGGGTGAAGATGGGATTAGAGTCCGCCAGTTAGCTGAACTCCTCTCTCTGCCACCGACAGGCATCCAACAGAGTTTAGAAAAATTAGCCCAGAAGTATGAAAAGGACCCAGATTCCAGCTTGGCTCTGATTGAGACAGGTGGGGCTTACAGATTGGTGACCAAGCCTCAATTTGCAGAGATTTTGAAGGAATATTCCAAGGCGCCTATCAACCAGAGTTTATCTCGGGCTGCCCTTGAGACCTTGTCCATCATTGCCTACAAGCAGCCGATTACGCGGATCGAAATTGATGCCATCCGTGGGGTTAACTCGAGTGGGGCCTTGGCAAAGTTGCAGGCCTTTGACTTGATTAAGGAAGACGGGAAAAAAGAAGTCTTGGGTCGTCCCAACCTCTATGTGACTACAGATTATTTCCTAGATTACATGGGGATAAACCATTTAGAAGAATTACCAGTGATTGATGAGCTTGAGATTCAAGCCCAAGAAAGCCAATTATTTGGTGAAAGGATAGAAGAAGATGAGAATCAATAAGTATATTGCCCACGCAGGTGTGGCCAGTAGGAGAAAAGCAGAAGAGCTGATTAAGCAAGGTTTGGTGACGGTTAACGGCCAGGTGGTACGTGAACTAGCAACGACCATCAAGTCAGGCGACAAGGTCGAAGTTGAAGGTCAACCTATCTACAACGAAGAAAAGGTCTATTATCTACTTAACAAACCACGCGGTGTCATTTCCAGTGTGACAGATGACAAGGGTCGCAAGACGGTTGTCGACCTCTTGCCCAATGTCAAAGAGCGCATCTACCCTGTAGGTCGTTTGGACTGGGATACATCAGGAGTCTTGATTTTGACCAATGATGGGGATTTTACGGATGAGATGATTCACCCTCGTAATGAGATTGACAAGGTTTATGTCGCGCGTGTTAAAGGTGTGGCCAATAAGGATAATCTGCGCCCCTTGACCCGTGGACTTGAGATTGATGGAAAGAAAACCAAGCCGGCTGTCTATGAGATTCTCAAAGTGGATCCAGTCAAAAACCGCTCTGTGGTGCAGTTGACTATCCATGAAGGGCGTAACCACCAGGTTAAAAAGATGTTTGAAGCTGTCGGTCTCCAAGTAGATAAGTTATCACGGACTCGTTTCGGACATCTAGACTTGACAGGACTTCGTCCGGGAGAATCTCGTCGCCTTAATAAAAAAGAAATCAGCCAACTACATACCATGGCTGTAACCAAGAAATAATGAAACGAATTTTAATAGCGCCTGTGCGCTTTTACCAACGTTTTATCTCACCAGCCTTTCCACCCTCTTGTCGCTTTGAGCCGACTTGTTCCAACTACATGATTGAGGCTATTGAAAAACATGGCTTCAAGGGTGTTTTGATGGGCTTGGCTCGGATTTTACGTTGCCATCCCTGGTCGAAAACAGGTAAGGACCCTGTTCCAGACCATTTTTCCCTCAAACGAAATCAAGAAGGGGAATGAGGTTAGGTAAAAGATTTTAATAAAATAATAAAACCGCATCCTATCAGGTTTGAGTGAGCTTGATAGGATGCGTTTTAGAATGTCAAAATTTTATACTCTTCGAAAATCTCTTCAAACCGCGTCAACTTCCATCTGCAACCTCAAAACAGTGTTTTGAGATTGCAGTTAGTTTCCTAGTTTGCTCTTTGCTTTTCATTGAGTATTAAATTGAGTTTAAAGTAGCTTATTTCAAGGATTTTTGTGCGTCTTCAATCATGAGTTTTGTTGATTCTAGACCGCCTCCGCTTAGATACCAGAGGTCTGGTGTTAGTTGGATGATCTTGCCATTTTTAGCAGCAGGAGTTTCAGCGATGAGGGCATTTTCTAGGACACCATCGTTGCTAGAGTTGTCACCACCGATGGCAAGGGTACGGTTGATAACAAAGAGGATGTCAGGATTGATTTCTTTGACACTTTCAAAGCTGACTTCCTGTCCGTGGCGTGAGTCTTCAAATTGAGTATCAGTTGGCTTGAATTTCAAGGTTTGGTACAAGAAAGAGAAACGAGATTGGGCACCAAAGGCTGCCATTTTTCCTTCATTGAGGAGGATGGCAAGGGCTTTTTTGTCAGAGCTTTCATTTTTAGTAGCGACTTCTTGGATGTTCTTGTCTAGCTTGGCCAATTCTTCCTTGGCTTTCTGTGTACCAGTTTCACCGAAGGCGCTTGCTAGGGATTCGATATTAGCCTTGGTAGAAGTCCAGTAGTCATCTTTGCCTGCTTGGAAGAGAACAGTCGGAGCGATTTCGTTGAACTTATCTACGAATTTTTGGGTACGTGGTGAAGCGATAATTAGGTCTGGTTCAAGAGCAGCAAGGGCTTCTAGGTCTGGCTCAACCATAGAACCAACATTTTTAACTTTTCCAGCTAGGTCTTTAAGATAAGTCGGAACAGTTTTTATAGGCATTCCGACGATATTCTTTTCAAAACCTAAAGCGCGAATAGTATCCGCAGTACCGAGGTCAAAGGTCACAATCTTTTCAGGGACTTTTGAAAGTGTGACTACACCTAGTGAATTTTTAATGGTTACCTCTGTTGGAGCAGAGCTACTTGACTCCGTCTTACTAGTGCTTGAGTTTGTACTACATGCACCAAGTAGGAGCAAGAAGCTGGCTACTAGGGCAGTGAGGTAAAGTTTGAGGGATGTTTTCATGATTTCTCCTTTTTAAAATGTGATAACGATTTAGGGAGTCTCTAGGTTTTATTGACTAAGAGATTGAAGGTTCTCTAACTTGAACTTATATGTTATTAGCTATAGATACAGATCTTTTTGCCATTGATATCAGCCAGCGTGATGGGAATCTCATAAAGTTGACTGAGCAGGTCAGCCTGCATGATTTGATCTGTTCTTCCGTTGCTAAAGACTTGACCGTCCTTGAAGGCGACAATTTCATCTGCATACTGACTGGCCATGTTGATATCGTGGAGAACGATGATAATGGTTTTGTCGAGTTCCTCCACCAGTCGCCGAAGAATCTGCATCATGCTGACGCTTTGCTTGATATCGAGATTGTTGAGTGGTTCGTCCAGCAAGATAAAGTCTGTATCCTGGGCCAGTACCATAGCGATAAAGACCCGCTGGAGTTGTCCTCCTGACAGGCTATCGATGTAGCGGTTTTTTAAGTTGGTCAGTTCCAGATAGTCCAGAGTTTCTCGGATTTTTTCCCAATCTTCTGGTCTCAGTCGACCTCGGCTGTAGGGAAAACGTCCAAAACTGACCAGTTCTTCCACCGTCAATTTGGCTTGGTAATTGATTTTCTGCTTTAGGATAGTCAGTTCTTGAGCCAGTTCTTGCGAATTCCAACTCTCGATTTCACGGCCTTTGATACTGAGAATTCCCTGATCTTTTTTGGTCAGTCTGCTCATGATGGAGAGGAGAGTCGATTTTCCAGCACCATTTGGACCAATGAAGGCTGTCAGTTTCTGAGGACTGACTTCAAGCGAAATGTCTTGCAAAATATCCTGTTTTTGAATGGATTTGTCAATGTTTTTCAGTTTCACTGACGCGCCCTCCTGTATAGTAAGATAAAGAATAAGAGACCACCTACGCTCTCGATGATCATGCTGATGCGAATTTCCAGCGCAAAGACTCGTTCAATCAGGGCTTGCCCCAAGGTCAAACTGATAAATCCAATCAGAATTGCTACGATAAAGAGCAACTTGTGCCGGTAATCTTTGACAATCAGGTAAGTGAGATTGGCCAGCATAAAACCGAAGAAGGCCATAGGCCCTACCAAGGCAGTGGCCGTTGAGGTCAAAAGTACGATACCCCAGAGGAGCTCTCTCTGTTCTTTTTCAACGTCGAGTCCCAGTATCTGAGCCGTTTCTCTTTGCAGGTGCAAGACATCCAGAATGACTGCTTTTCGAAAGAAAAAGGTTGTCAAGGCAAGGATGATCAGAGAACCGATGGTTAGGATGGAAGTGTTGAGATGTTGAAAGGAGGCAAAGAGACTGTTTTGCAGTTTATCGTATTCATTTGGATCCATCAGGACTTGGAGGAAGGTACTGATATTTCGAAAGAGACTTCCGAGGGCTAGACAGATCAACAGAATGAAGACAAGGTCTTGCTTCATCAGTGTCTTCAAGTAGCCTTGTAAGGCAAGAAAGAAGAGGGATTGGATGAGAAGTAAGATTAGGAATTCTAAGATAGGGGACTTGCCAAGTTGAAGAAACTTACTTTCAAAAACCAGTAGTAGAGTTTGCAGTAGGACGTAGAAGGATTCGATTCCTAAAATACTTGGCGTCAGGAAACGATTTTCCGTCAGTGTTTGAAAACTAATGGTCGAAATCCCTGTCGCGATAGCTACCAAGAGATAAACGATGATCTTTTGGGAACGCAGCTTCCAAGAAAAGGCTGACAAGTGAGTAATGGGCCAAAAATAGAGGAGACAAGCTCCGATGGCCAGAATAATGAGAAGGCAGAATAGCTTAGTATGTTTGCTTTTAGACTGCATCTTTTCGTCCCCCTCTCCAGAGAAGTAGGATAAAGACGAGGCTACCAATGATTCCTAGTAGAAGACTGACAGACAGCTCATAGGGCCGAATCAGAACTCGGGATAGGATATCGCAGGCCAGAACTAGATTGGCACCGACCAGTACGACCATGAGTTTGGTTTGGCTCAGATTATCTCCATAGTGCTTGCGAACAAGATTTGGAACGATGACTCCGAGAAATGGCAAGCCACCCACGGTAATCATGGTGACACTAGTCGTTAGAGCCACAAGAAAGAGGGCCAGTTTTTCAAGTAGGGAGTAGGAAATCCCCAAACTCTCGCTGGTTTCTTTGCCCAGATTCATGATGGTGAAGGTTTGGGATAATTTCCAAACGGCTATCAGGATAATGAGGCCTAAGAAAAGCCATTCATACTGATGGGTCTGAATCATGGAGAAGGAGCCCTGGGTCCAAGCTGTCATACTCTGAACCAGATTGAAACGGTAGGCGATAACTTCTGTCACAGAACCGATAATCCCACTATAGATGATCCCAATCAGAGGCAACATCCACCTTTCCTTTACAGTAAAAATGGCCATAAAGGCTAGGAAGAAGAGGGTGAATACGATGGATGAAACAAAAGCGAAGAGCATCTTTTGAGTCAGACTAGCCGACGGAAAGACAAAGAGGCTCAATACCATTCCTAGTTTGGCGGCTTCAGTCGTTCCAACTGTACTCGGTGCAGCAAACTGATTTTGAGTGATAGTCTGCATGAGGAGCCCTGCCATACTCATACTAGAGGCAGTCAGGAGAATGCTAATGGTTCTTGGAAGACGGGACTCTTGAAAGAGAAGCCAAGTTTCATGATCCAGTGCAAAGAGTTTTCCCCATGAAAAATCACTGGTCCCAATGCTAATAGAGAGAAAGACCAGGAGTAGAAGTAAGCCAATTAAATAATGAGAAAGTTTCATACCCCGTCCTTTCATGTGGATTTGGTATCGAAAGATACCTGCGGATATTAATGTAACACGAATTATTTAATCTGTCAATAAATTTTCTGACAATTTAATGAATAAAACAAGGAGAGAGCGCCAAGGCTTTCTCCTTTGTTATCCTATTCCAAAATGTTTTTGCCTTCTTTAACACGCCAACGATAATCTGATAAAATAATATCTTCGAGGGAGTAGCTAGCCTTCCAATCAAGATATTGTTTAGCTTTTGATGCGTCTGCTAGGACGCTAGCTGGGTCACCAGCACGGCGAGCAACAATTTCGTGTGGTATTTTTTGATTCAGTAATTCTTCAGCAGTTTTAAAGATTTCTTTGACGGTATAGCCCTTTTCAGTTCCTAAGTTAAATATTTGAGAAGAACTGTCTTCTTGAAAGAGGTAGTTCATTCCTTTAACATGAGCCTGTGCAAGGTCCAAGACATGAATGTAATCTCGAATACATGAACCATCACGTGTATCATAGTCATCTCCAAATATTTTCAGGCTATCATTTTGTCCCAATGCGGTCTTGTTGATGTTGGGAATGATATGAGTTGGATTTTTCACTCGCAGACCGTTTGAAGCATCCATTTCAGCTCCAGCTACATTAAAGTAACGGAAAATGACATATTTCCAATCGTAGCGATTGGCCATCCAGTAAATCATTCGTTCACCCATCAGTTTTGTTTCTGCATAAGGGTTGACAGGGTCGAGCAGGGTATCTTCAGTTGCAGGCTTGTCAATACAGTTATTACCATAGAGGGAAGCAGTCGAAGAGAACATGATTTTTTGAATACCAACTTCAGATAAGACTTTGAGAACTTGGTTCATACCAGCAACATTGGCAGTGAAGTATTTGCTTGGGTTTTCAATGCTTTCGCTAACAACAATCTCACCTGCACAGTGCAGAACAGCATCAATCTGATTTTCTTCCAAATAAGTTTTTAAGGCGCTAGCATCATAAACATCCAGTTGTTTAAAGCTAGCACGACTATCTACAGCCGCTCGATTTCCTGTAGAGAGATTATCTAGAACATGTACCTGATAGCCAGCATTTAAAAGAGCTTTAACGGTATGGGAGCCAATGTAGCCAGCTCCACCTGTAACAAGAATTGTTTTGGTCATGATTTTTTCCTTTTTCTAGTTTTGTACTATTTTAAAGAAAGAAGAAAGGAAAGTCAACTATTTTCTGTAAATTTCATGAAAAATCTGAACAATTTAGGTATCGGATTGTTTTTTTGTTTGGAAATAAAGTTTCGAGTTAATATTGGAATTTTTTTAGATTTCACTTCAAATGCAAGAGAATACTATCCATTTCTGAGATAGAGCAAGACAAAGATACTAACTTAGAAATCCACCTTCCCGCTATCCTTCTCCTATAAAAAGTGGTAAAATGGATGAAAGAAAGAAGGAACTGAAATGACAACATTATTTTCAAAAATCAAAGAAGTAACAGAACTTGCTGCGATCTCAGGTCATGAAGCACCTGTCCGTGCTTATCTTCGTGAAAAGTTGACACCGCACGTGGATGAAGTGGTGACAGATGGCTTGGGTGGTATTTTTGGTATCAAACATTCAGAAGCTGCAGATGCACCGCGCGTCTTGGTCGCTTCTCACATGGATGAAGTTGGTTTTATGGTCAGCGAAATAAAGCCAGATGGTACCTTCCGTGTCGTAGAAATCGGTGGTTGGAATCCTATGGTGGTTAGTAGCCAGCGCTTTAAACTCTTTACTCGTGACGGTCGTGAAATTCCTGTGATTTCAGGCTCTGTTCCGCCACATTTGACTCGTGGTAAGGGCGGACCAACCATGCCTGCCATTGCAGATATCGTCTTTGATGGCGGTTTTGCGGATAAGGCTGAGGCAGAAAGCTTTGGAATCCGTCCTGGTGACACCATTGTCCCAGATAGTTCCGCTATCTTAACAGCCAATGAAAAAAATATCATTTCAAAAGCTTGGGACAATCGCTATGGAGTTCTTATGGTGAGCGAGTTGGCAGAAGCTCTGTCAGGTCAAAAACTCGGAAATGAACTCTATCTTGGCTCTAACGTCCAAGAAGAAGTTGGTCTCCGCGGTGCTCATACATCTACAACCAAGTTTGATCCAGAAGTCTTCCTAGCAGTTGATTGCTCACCAGCAGGTGATGTTTATGGCGGTCAAGGCAAGATTGGGGATGGAACCTTGATTCGTTTCTACGACCCAGGTCACTTGCTTCTCCCAGGGATGAAGGATTTCCTTTTGACAACTGCTGAAGAAGCTGGAATCAAGTACCAATACTACTGTGGTAAAGGCGGAACAGACGCTGGCGCAGCTCATTTGAAAAATGGTGGTGTCCCATCAACAACAATCGGTGTTTGCGCTCGTTATATCCACTCTCACCAAACCCTCTATGCAATGGATGACTTCCTAGAAGCTCAAGCTTTCTTGCAAGCCTTGGTGAAAAAATTGGATCGTTCAACAGTTGACTTGATTAAAAATTATTAAACTTAAGGAGGTGGTAGGGATGGTAGAACCAAACCTAGAAATCCTTGTAAAAGATCTTTACAATCATGCTCGACATGATTTGAGTGAAGATTTAGTTGCTGCTCTCCTAGAGACTGCTAAAAAACTGCCTACTACAAATGAGCAATTGCTGTCAGTTCGTCTCTCAGGCCTGGTCAATCGTGAATTGCTCCTAAATCCCAAACATCCGGCACCTGAGTTGCTCAACTTGGCTCGCTTTATCAAAAGAGAAGAATCCAAGTACAGAGGAACTGCGGCTTCTGCGATTATGTATGGGGAGCTCTTTAAAATGCTTTGATTCCATTGTGAATCAAAGCATTTTTCTATATGTTAGAAAAGCAATTCTTGGTTAGGAAAAGAAAAAAGCCATCCTATTTAGGATAGCTTCTTGGTTCTTAGATTTGTTCAGCGATGACCTTTTCAGCTAGATTCATAGCATGGTCAGATACACGAGTATAGTGGGAAATGATGTCGATAAAGTTGACCCCAGCTTGCGTTGAACACTCGCCCTTGTTGAGGCGTTTGATGTGGGTCTTTCTGAGAACACGTTCCATATTGTTGATTTCTTTATGGCGTTCAATCAGACTTTGAGCTTTTTCAATATCATTGTTTTCCACGCTATCAAGGGCATCCTTGATAAAGCCAGTGGTTTTTTGATAGATATCAGCCAATTCCTGTAAAGCAGCTTCAGAGAACTCGACATTTTTACGTTGAAGGTAGTCAGTCAGATTGATTAGGGCTTCTGCGTGGTCCCCAATCCGTTCCAAATCACGGGATGAATCCAGGATGTTGGTGAGCACTTCACTTTCTTTCTGGCTAAGGGCTTCACTTGAAAGGGTAATAAGGTAACGAGTCAATTTTTCATCAATGGTATTGATGGCTTCTTCTGTCTTGTGGCCTTTTTCAGCAACCTTTTCATTAAGGTCAATGATGTAGTTGTATGAAAGGTCAAAGGCTTTAGAAGCATAATTTCCCAAGTGAAGGAGTTCTTTTTTGGCATTTCCGAGAGCGATTGATGGAGCTTGTTTAATCAAATGCTCATCAAGATAAAGTGGCTCGTACTTGACAACTTCGTCTTCACCAGGGATGAGCTTGGTTACAAAGTAAGCCAAGGCTCCGATGAATGGAAATTGGATAATAGTATTTGTGATATTAAAGGTTCCGTGGGCGAAGGCAATGGTCATTTCTGGAGCCAGATTGAGTGTAGATTCAAACCATTGAATCAAGCCAGTGAAAGGTACAAGGAAGACAATACAGATAACCGTACCAATCACGTTAAAGGCGACATGGGCACCAGCAACACGTTTGGCAGCGATATTGGCTCCAAGAGAAGCAATAATAGCTGTAATGGTCGTTCCGATATTATCACCAAACAAGACTGGTAGGGCACCTTGTAGATCAATCAAACCACTTGCGTAAAGATTCTGTAGGATACCGATAGTTGCGGAAGAAGCTTGAATGAGTAGGGTTAGTCCAGTTCCGACAAAGACACCTAGAATAGGACTCTTGCTTAGTTCAACCATATAGTCTCTAAAGACTTGCAGGTCTTTTAGAGGTTCCATTGCACCGCTCATAAGATTGAGAGCGAAGAAGATACCACCTACACCAAAAATGATACGTCCGATGTTATTGATAGAGCGATTCTTGGTGAAGAAGAGACAAATCGCTCCGATGAAAAGCATTGGTAAGGCGTAATCTCCTAGCTTAAAACCGATGATAAAGGATGTAACGGTAGTTCCAATATTGGCACCCATGACAATACCGATAGCTTGACGCAAGGTCAAAAGTCCTGCGCTGACTAGCCCCACTGTAATGACTGTGACACCAGAACTTGACTGAATTAGTGCCGTCATACCGATACCAACTAGCACACCGAAGAACGGATTGCTGGTATATTTGTCAATGTAAAAACGAAGGCGATCTCCAGCAGCTTGTTGCAAACCGTCTCCCATGGTCTTGATACTATATAAGAATAATCCTAGACCACCTAAAAAGTGAAATAAAATTTCCTGCCAATTAATGGACATTTCTTTTTCCTCCGAAAAATAATAACGGAATTTCTCCTATTCTATTTTAAAGGATAAAAGTAAATCTAACAAGTGTTAAGCTAAGATTTTAGAAAGAAAATTCGTTAGAATGGGCCTTAATTATATTAATTTTACCAATTTCTAACCTAGATATAGGTATTTCCTTTTATATATTGACATTTAAAAGAAATATTTTAAAATGAGGGAGGTATTATCTTGGTCCCTGTGATTGGGATAAAAATTTTATAAAGAAAGTTAAGCGCTTTCTTTTATGTAACGAAATCAATCTTTTAGGAGGAGAAAATGAAGAATCCATTTTTTGAAAGACGTTGTCGTTACAGTATTCGTAAGTTGTCAGTAGGAGCCTGCTCGCTGATGATTGGGGCTGTTTTATTTGCTGGCCCAGCCTTGGCTGAAGAAACTGCAGTCCCTGAAAATAGAGGAGCCAATACAGGGCTTGTTTCAGGAGAGAGTGAGCATCCAACTAATGAAGCTGACAAGCAACATGAAGGAGAACATGCTAGAGAAAATAAGTTAGAAAAGGCAGAAGGAGTAGCGACAGCATCTGAAACTGCTTCGCCAGCAAACAATGAAGCTGCAACTACTGAAACTACAGAGGCAGTAAGCGTAGCTAAACCAGAGGAAAAACCAAGTGAGGTGGCTGCAGAAACATCATCTGTAGAAGCAAAACCTAAGTCTGACAAGGAAATAGAAGCAAAGCCTGAAGCAACTAGCCAAGGAGATGAGTCTAAGCCAGCAGCAGAAGCTAATAAGATTGAAAAAGAAGTCCAGCCAGATGTCCCTAAAAATACAGAAAAAACATTAAAACCAAAGGAAATCAAATTTAATTCTTGGGAAGAATTGTTGAAATGGGAACCCGGTGCTCGTGAAGATGATGCCATCAACCGCGGCTCTGTTGCCCTCGCTCCACGTCGGACAGGTCATTTGGTCAATGAAAAAGCTAGCAAGGAAGCAAAAGTTCAAGCTCTATCCAACACCAATTCTAAAGCAAAAGACCATGCTTCTGTTGGTGGAGAAGAGTTCAAGGCCTATGCTTTTGACTATTGGCAATATCTAGATTCAATGGTCTTCTGGGAAGGTCTTGTTCCAACTCCTGACGTTATTGATGCAGGTCACCGTAACGGGGTTCCTGTATATGGTACACTCTTCTTTAACTGGTCTAATAGTATTGCAGATCAAGAAAAATTCGCTGAAGCTTTGAAGCAAGACGCAGATGGTAGCTTCCCAATTGCCCGTAAATTGGTAGATATGGCCAAGTATTATGGCTATGATGGCTATTTCATCAACCAGGAAACAACTGGAGATTTGGTTGAACCTCTTGGAGAAAAGATGCGCCAGTTTATGCTCTATACCAAGGAATATGCTGCTAAGGTAAACCATCCAATCAAGTATTCTTGGTACGATGCCATGACTTATAACTATGGACGTTACCACCAAGATGGTTTGGGAGAATACAACTACCAATTCATGCAACCAGAAGGAGATAAGGTTCCAGCAGATAACTTCTTTGCTAACTTTAACTGGGATAAGGCTAAGAATGATTACACTATTACAACTGCCAACTGGATTGGCCGTAATCCTTATGACGTATTTGCAGGTTTGGAATTGCAACAGGGTGGTTCCTACAAGACCAAGGTCAAATGGAATGACATTTTAGATGAAAATGGGAAATTGCGCCTTTCTCTTGGTTTGTTCGCCCCAGATACCATTACAAGTTTAGGAAAAACTGGTGAAGATTATCATAAGAATGAAGATATCTTCTTTACAGGTTATCAAGGTGATCCTACTGGCCAAAAACCAGGTGATAAAGATTGGTATGGGATTGCTAACCTAGTTGCGGACCGTACGCCAGCAGTAGGTAATACTTTTACTACTTCTTTTAATACAGGTCATGGTAGAAAATGGTTCGTAGATGGTAAGGTTTCTAAGGATTCTGAGTGGAATTACCGTTCAGTTTCAGGTGTTCTTCCAACATGGCGCTGGTGGCAAAAATCAACTGGCGATAAGTTGAAAGCAAGCTATGATTTTGAAGATGCTTATAATGGTGGAACTTCTCTCAAATTTGCAGGGGATCTTTCAGGTGCGACCAAGCAAGATGTTAATTTGTACTCTACTCGCTTGAAGGTGACAGATACAACCAAATTACATGTTGCCCACAAAGGAGGCAAAGGGAGCAAGGTTTATGTAGAATTTGCAACCAAGAAAGATTATACCTACGGTGATGAAGCTGCCCGTAAAGAATTGACAGTTTCAGATAACTGGACTACCGATGATTTTGATTTGAGTGCCTTGGCAGGTAAAACAATTTACGGTATTAAACTCTATTTTGAAAATGATAAAGATTTAAAAGGTTATCAATTTAACCTGGGGCAATTGACCATCAGCAATAATCAAGATGCTCCACAGGCACCAACCACAGTAGCTGTAGCCAAACAAGTCCTTAAAAATGCCCAAGAAGCGGAAGCAGTTGTGCAATTTAAAGGCAACAAGGATGCAGATTTCTATGAAGTTTACGAAAAAGATGGAGACAGCTGGAAATTACTAACTGGTTCATCTTCTACAACGATTTATCTACCAAAAGTTAGCCGTTCAGCAAGTGCTCAGGGTACAACTCAAGAACTGAAGGTTGTAGCAGTCGGTAAAAATGGGGTTCGTTCAGAAGCTGCAACCACAACCTTTGATTGGGGCATGACTGTAAAAGATACCAGCCTACCAAAACCACTAGCTGAAAATATCGTTCCAGGTGCAACAGTTATTGATAGTACTTTCCCTAAGACTGAAGGTGGAGAAGGTATTGAAGGTATGTTGAATGGTACCATTACCAGTCTTTCAGACAAGTGGTCTTCTGGACAGTTAAGTGGTAGTGTGGATATTCGTTTGACCCAGCCACGTACAGTTGTTAGATGGGTGATGGACCATGCTGGAGCTGGTGGAGAATCTGTAAACGACGGTTTGATGAACACCAAAGACTTTGACCTCTATTATAAAGATGCGGATGGTCAATGGAAATTGGCTAAGGAAGTCCGTGGCAATAAAGCCCATGTTACAGATATTACCCTTGATAAACCAATCACAGCTCAAGATTGGCGCTTGAATGTTGTCACTTCTGACAATGGAACCCCATGGAAGGCTATTCGTATCTATAACTGGAAAATGTATGAAAAGCTTGATACTGAGAGTGTCAATATTCCGATGGCCAAGGCTGCAGCCCGTTCTCTAGGCAATAACAAGGTACAAGTTGGCTTTGCGGATGTACCAGCTGGAGCAGCCATTACCGTTTATGATAATCCAAATTCTCAAACTCCGCTTGCAACCTTGAAGAGCGAAGTTGGAGGAGACCTAGCAAGTGCACCATTGGATTTGACAAATCAATCTGGTCTTCTTTACTATCGTACCCAGTTGCCAGGCAAGGAAATTAGTAATATCCTAGCAGTTTCCGTTCCAAAAGATGACAGAAGAATCAAGTCAGTCAGCCTAGAAACAGGACCTAAGAAAACAAGCTACGCCGAAGGGGAGAATTTAGACCTTAGAGGTGGTGTTCTTCGAGTTCAGTATGAAGGTGGAGCTGAGGACGAACTTATTCGCCTAACTCACGCGGGTGTATCAGTGTCAGGTTTTGATACGCATCATAAGGGAGAACAAAATCTTACTTTACAATATTTGGGGCAACCGGTACATGCTAATTTATCAGTGACTGTTACTAGTCAAGATGAAGCAAGTCCGAAAACTATTTTGGGAATTGAAGTAAGTCAGGAACCCAAAAAAGATTACCTAGTTGGTGATAGCTTAGACTTGTCTGAAGGACGCTTTGCAGTGGCTTATAGTAATGACACCATGGAAGAACATTCCTTTACTGATGAGGGAGTTGAAATTTCTGGTTACGATGCTCAAAAGACTGGTCGTCAAACCTTGACGCTTCGTTACCAAGGACATGAAGTCAACTTTGATGTTTTGGTATCTCCAAAAGCAGCATTGAACGATGAGTACCTTAAACAAAAATTAGCAGAAGTTGAAGCGGCTAAGAACAAGGTGGTCTATAACTTTGCTTCGCCAGAAGTAAAAGAAGCATTCTTGAAAGCAATTGAAGCGGCCGAACAAGTGTTGAAAGACCATGAAACTAGCACCCAAGATCAGGTTAATGACCGACTTAATAAATTGACAGAAGCTCATAAAGCTCTGAATGGTCAAGAGAAATTTACGGAAGAAAAGACAGAACTCGATCGCTTAACAGGTGAGGCTCAAGAGCTCTTAGCTGCCAAACCAAACCATCCTTCAGGTTCTGCCCTAGCCCCACTTCTTGAAAAGAACAAGGTCTTGGTTGAAAAAGTAGATTTGAGTCCAGAAGAGCTTGCGACAGCGAAACAGAGTCTAAAAGATCTGGTTGCCCTATTGAAAGAAGACAAACCAGCAGTCTTTTCTGATAGTAAAACAGGTGTTGAAGTACACTTCTCAAATAAAGAGAAGACTGTCATCAAGGGCTTGAAAGTAGAACGTGTTCAAGCAAGTGATGAAGAGAAGAAATACTTTGCTGGAGAAGATGCTCATGTCTTTGAAATAGAAGGTCTAGATGAAAAAGGTCAAGACGTTGATCTCTCTTACGCTTCTATTGTGAAAATTCCAATTGAAAAAGATAAGAAAGTGAAGAAAGTCTTCTTCTTACCTGAAGGTAAAGAGGCAGTAGAATTGGCTTTTGAACAAACGGATAGTCATGTCATCTTTACAGCGCCACACTTTACTCATTATGCCTTTGTTTATGAATCTGCTGAAAAACCACAACCTGCTAAACCAGTAGAAAAAGTTATTTCAAGCAAGGAACCAGCTGAAGGTGTCAAGAATTTGGTTGTGGATACTCCGAAATTAGAAGTCGAAGAGACAAGTATCGCCTTCGAACACCAAGAACGTCCAAATCCAAATCTTACAGTCGGTCAACGTCAACTTGTCCAAGCAGGGGTTGAGGGACAAATTCGCCGCTTGATTGAAGTAGATAGCCAAGGCAATCGTACGCTTCGCGCTACAGAAGTTTTGAAAGAAGCAAGCCCTGAAATCGTAGAAGTAGGTACTGGTCTCATTCCTGCCAATCCAGCACCACAAAACACAGATCTTCCAAAACCTACTAATCAACCAGCGTCTGACCAACAAAAGGCTCCTAAATTGGAAGTCCAAGAGGAAAAGATTGCCTTTGACCGTCAAGAACATGAAAATGCTGAGTTGCTAGTTGGGGAACAACGAGTCATCATACGGGGACGAGATGGTCTGTTAAGACATGTCTTTGAAGTTGATGAAAATGGTCAGCGTCGCCTTCGTTCAACAGAAGTTATCCAAGAAGCGATTCCAGAAATTGTTGAAATTGGAACAAAAGTAAAAACAGAGCCAGCAGTAGCGCCTACACAAGAAAAACCAGCCCAAAATACAGCAGTTAAATCAGAAGAAGCAAGCAAACAATTGCCAAATACAGGAACAGTTGATGCTAATGAAGCCCTAATAGCAGGCTTGGCCAGCCTTGGTCTTGCTAGTTTAGCCTTGACCTTGAAACAGAAAAAAGAAGATGAAGATTAAATATCGAAAAATCTTGTGAAATCTTTCCTTATATTTCCAAAGTGTGATATAATAGTTTCGAATAAAATAAATAAAGGGGTTTTTGTAACATGGCAAAACTTACTGTTAAAGACGTTGACTTGAAAGGTAAAAAAGTCCTCGTTCGTGTTGACTTCAACGTACCATTGAAAGATGGCGTAATCACTAACGACAACCGTATCACAGCAGCTCTTCCAACTATTAAGTACATCATCGAACAAGGTGGACGTGCAATTCTTTTCTCTCACCTTGGACGTGTGAAAGAAGAAGCTGATAAAGCTGGTAAATCACTTGCTCCTGTAGCAGCAGACTTGGCAGCAAAACTTGGCCAAGACGTTGTTTTCCCAGGTGTCACTCGTGGTGCTGAATTGGAAGCAGCTATCAACGCTCTTGAAGATGGACAAGTTCTCTTGGTTGAAAACACTCGTTACGAAGATGTTGACGGCAAGAAAGAATCTAAAAACGATCCTGAACTTGGTAAATACTGGGCATCACTTGGAGATGGTATCTTCGTAAACGATGCATTCGGTACAGCTCACCGTGCACACGCATCTAACGTTGGTATCTCAGCAAACGTTGAAAAAGCAGTTGCTGGTTTCCTTCTTGAAAACGAAATTGCCTACATCCAAGAAGCAGTTGAAACTCCAGAACGTCCATTCGTGGCTATCCTTGGTGGTTCAAAAGTTTCAGACAAGATCGGTGTTATCGAAAACTTGCTTGAAAAAGCTGATAAAGTCCTTATCGGTGGTGGTATGACTTACACATTCTACAAAGCACAAGGTATCGAAATCGGTAACTCACTTGTAGAAGAAGACAAATTGGATGTTGCGAAAGCTCTTCTTGAAAAAGCAAACGGTAAATTGATCTTGCCAGTTGACTCAAAAGAAGCTAACGCATTTGCTGGTTACACTGAAGTGCGTGACACTGAAGGTGAAGCAGTTTCTGAAGGCTTCCTTGGTCTTGACATCGGTCCAAAATCTATCGCTAAATTTGACGAAGCTTTGACTGGTGCCAAAACAGTTGTATGGAACGGACCTATGGGTGTATTTGAAAACCCAGACTTCCAAGCTGGTACAATCGGTGTGATGGACGCTATCGTGAAACAACCAGGCGTTAAATCAATCATCGGTGGTGGTGACTCAGCTGCCGCAGCGATCAACCTTGGACGTGCAGACAAATTCTCATGGATTAGTACGGGCGGAGGTGCTTCAATGGAACTTCTCGAAGGTAAAGTATTGCCAGGTTTGGCTGCACTTACAGAAAAATAATTTCAGCCCGTTAGTCTCTACAAAATCCTGATTTTGTAGAAAAAGGAACAAAACTGAAACGTTAACAAAAAGGTGACATAGCCACCTTTTTGTGTTAGTGTAGGTATTTGTGACGCGGTGGTGGAGCATCAATGGAACTTCTTGAAGGTAAAGTTCTTCCAGGACTTGCAGCCTTGACAGAAAAATAAGATTTTATAAATAAATCAAAGAAGAGAGGGATGAAAGTTCCTCTTTTCTTTTGCTTAAAATAAAAACGCTTCCTCTCAACTATTCATAATAAAATCAGCAGATTTATGATAAAATGGAAATAGAAAGTTGAGATTATGAGTTATTTTAAAAAATATAAATTCGATAAATCCCAGTTCAAACTTGGTATGCGAACCTTTAAAACAGGTATTGCTGTTTTTCTAGTTCTCTTGATTTTTGGCTTTTTTGGCTGGAAAGGTCTTCAAATCGGTGCTTTGACAGCCGTTTTTAGCCTGAGGGAGAGTTTTGATAAGAGTGTCCATTTTGGGACTTCGCGTATTCTAGGAAATAGTATCGGTGGTCTCTATGCCCTAGTCTTCTTCCTATTAAATACCTTTTTCCACGAAGCCTTTTGGGTAACCTTGGTTGTTGTTCCGATTTGTACCATGTTAACCATTATGACAAATGTAGCCATGAATAACAAAGCAGGAGTTATTGGTGGTGTAGCAGCTATGTTAATCATTACCCTATCGATTCCGAGTGGCGAAACAATTTTGTACGTATTTGCGCGTGTATCAGAAACTTTTATGGGAGTTTTTGTCGCAATTCTCGTAAATTACGATATTGATCGTATTCGGCTCATTTTAGAGAAAAAAGAAAAATAATGTTACATTTTATAACATTATCAATTGACGTTTGTCTTTTTTTAGACTATAATAGACAGAAAGAAGGAAATTGTAAATGAAGGAAAAAGAATTTCGCCGAAATATGGCTGTTTTTCCTATCGGCAGTGTTATGAAGTTGACCGATCTATCGGCGCGTCAGATTCGTTATTATGAAGATCAAGAGTTGATTAAACCTGATCGAAACGAGGGGAACCGTCGCATGTATTCCTTGAATGACATGGATCGTCTGCTTGAAATCAAAGATTATATCTCTGAAGGTTATAATATCGCTGCCATTAAGAAAAAATATGCTGAACGTGAAGCGAAATCCAAGAAAGCGGTGAGTCAGACTGAGGTGCGCCGTGCACTTCACAATGAACTCCTTCAACAGGGGCGCTTTGCTTCAGTACGGTCACCTTTTGGTCGCGGTTAGGCAACCGCAAGTAGTCATACATTAAGGAGAAAACTCATGCCAATCACAGCTGCAGATATTCGTCGTGAAGTCAAGGAAAAAAATGTTACCTTTATTCGTCTTATGTTCTCAGATATTTTGGGAACCATGAAAAACGTCGAAATTCCTGCTACAGATGAACAGTTAGATAAAGTCTTGTCAAATAAGGCTATGTTTGATGGATCTTCTATTGAAGGTTTTGTACGTATCAATGAGTCGGATATGTACTTGTACCCAGACTTGGATACATGGACAGTCTTCCCGTGGGGAGATGAAAATGGAAGTGTTGCAGGTTTGATCTGTGATGTCTATACAACAGAAGGTGAACCATTTGCAGGTGACCCTCGTGGTAATTTGAAGCGTGCTCTTCATCACATGGAAGAAGTAGGATTCAAGTCCTTCAACCTTGGGCCAGAGCCAGAATTCTTCCTATTTAAGTTGGATGAAAATGGAGACCCAACACTTGAAGTGAATGACAAGGGTGGCTACTTTGATTTGGCGCCTACGGACCTTGCGGACAATACACGTCGAGAGATTGTGAATGTCTTGACCAAAATGGGATTTGAAGTAGAAGCGAGTCACCACGAGGTTGCGGTTGGACAACATGAGATTGACTTTAAGTATGATGAAGTCCTCCGTGCTTGTGATAAGATTCAAATCTTTAAACTTGTTGTTAAAACCATTGCTCGCAAACACGGACTTTACGCAACCTTTATGGCGAAGCCAAAATTTGGTATTGCTGGCTCAGGTATGCACTGTAATATGTCCTTGTTTGATGCAGAAGGGAATAACGCCTTCTTTGATCCAAATGATCCAAAAGGAATGCAGTTGTCAGAAACGGCCTACCATTTCCTTGGCGGTTTGATCAAGCATGCCTACAACTATACTGCTATCATGAACCCAACGGTTAACTCATACAAACGTTTGGTTCCAGGTTATGAAGCGCCTGTTTACATTGCTTGGGCTGGTCGTAACCGTTCGCCACTTGTGCGCGTGCCTGCTTCACGTGGTATGGGGACTCGTCTTGAGTTGCGTTCAGTGGATCCAATGGCTAATCCGTACATCGCTATGGCAGTTCTTTTGGAAGTTGGTTTGCATGGTATTGAAAATAAAATCGAAGCACCAGCTCCTATCGAAGAAAATATCTACATCATGACAGCAGAAGAGCGCAAGGAAGCTGGTATTACAGACCTTCCATCAACCCTTCACAACGCTTTGAAAGCTCTGACTGAAGATGAAGTTGTCAGAGCGGCTCTCGGAGAACATATCTATACTAGTTTCCTTGAAGCCAAACGAATCGAATGGGCAAGTTATGCAACCTTCGTTTCACAATGGGAAATTGATAATTATTTAGACCTTTACTAATACTAATATAGAAGAAAGATTGCCTGAGGGTGATCTTTTTTCTTGTGTTTTGTATCGAGGTGTGATATATTTTATATAACGAAGTGCGATATATCGAACTAGATAGGAGGTAGCTATAAATGGAATTAACGGATAAGATTCGTCGAGTTTATCTTCCCATGACGGAAACGGGTTTTTATATCTTGTTCTGTCTGCAAAAGGAAGGTCATGGTTATAGTATTACGCAAAAGGTCAGGGAAATGACAGATTCGCAAGTTTCAATCAGTCCTGGAACTATGTATGGAACCTTGTCAAAAATGGAAAGGGATGGTTTGATTTCCTTTGTCCGAGAAGAGGAAAAACGGAAAATCTATCAGATTACAGACTTGGGACGAAAAGTTTTAGATATTGAATTGAAGCGTATTGAACGACTCTACAGAAACAGTCGGGAGGAAGGATGATGGAAAAGAAAATTGTTTATCGAATTTTTACAATTGCGGATTATGAGAGGGAGGCTCTATACTTTAGAGAAATGCATGCTAAGGGCTGGAAACTTAGGGAAGTAAGCTACTCTATCTTATTGTTTGCAGTTAAGTATACCTTTGAAAAGTGTCAGCCTGAGCAAGTGTCTTATCAGTTGGATTTTTACCCAATGGAAAAATCAGAGAGAGCCTCCTATTTACAACTATTTAAAGACTGTGGTTGGGAGCATATTACAGACTTTAATAGTTTTTCCTATTTTAGAAAAGCGCATTCTGAAGTTGAATCGGCTGCAGAGTTTGAAATTTATAACGATGCTACTAACAAGTTGGATATGGTTAATCGCATTTTAAGACTGCGACTAGTACCTGTTTTACTTTTGCTAGCCATACATATACCATTACTATTTATGTTGCTCGATAGGAGTAATGCGTATGGTCTATGGGGATTTCTTGTGGTTGGGTTCGATATTTTCTTGTCTTTAATCCTTTTGTTAATAGTTGCCTATATTAGCTGGAAGTTATGGCATAAAAAGAAGGAATTATCAGATTTATGATAGGGTAGGTATGCTCAAAATTGGAGGGGAAGTCATGATCAATAAAAAGCAATTTCGGATCTTCACTATTCTTGATTTGGACAAGAAGGAAGAATATTTACATGAGATGCATTTGAAAGGCTGGAGATATAGAACGAATAGTTTTGGTTTTTTCTATTTTGAACAATGTCAACCTGATGATGTCATCTACCGTATCTATGATTCTAGATTTCTTAAAAAGCATAAGCGTGAACTGCAAGATTTTAGAAATAGCGGTTGGGAATTGATAGAAAGAGATTTTTGTTCGATTCTTCGTAAACCAGCTTCTGATATACTTTCAGAGGAACGAGTTTATATGAGTAAGGAGCTCAGGTGGGAAGTTATGCGGTCTAGACTTTGTTCCTGTACAGCTACTTTCTCGGGTGGTCTTGTTGTTTGTATGAGTTTATTTAAAGAAGAGCTTTCTATGTCTTTCTTTATAGTTTTTCTTTTATATGCTTTTCTGATTTCTTATCTAATCTATGGTTATTTCAGACTTAAAAAGAAATACCGAGTAGCTGGAAGGTAAAGCTCTAGGTCTTCAGACTGATTTTTAGCACTCTTGATGAAAGAGTGCTAATTTTTTGAGTTTTTGTCTTGACATTCTCTTTTAAGGGTGTATAATAGAATCATGAGTTAGCACTTGAACGTATCGAGTGCTAATGGATCAGACAGAGAGGAGTGATGAGATGGTTACAGAGCGTCAGCAGGATATTTTAAATCTGATTATTGACATCTTTACCAAAACGCACGAACCTGTCGGATCCAAAGCCTTGCAAGAGTCTATTAACTCTAGCAGTGCAACTATTCGTAATGACATGGCGGCTTTAGAAAAGCAAGGGTTACTTGAGAAGGCTCATACTTCAAGCGGTCGCATGCCAAGTGTTGCTGGTTTTCAGTACTATGTTAAACACTCACTGGATTTTGACCGATTAGCTGAAAATGAGGTATATGAGATTGTCAAAACCTTTGATCAGGAATTCTTCAAATTGGAGGATATTCTGCAAGAGGCTGCTAATCTACTGACAGACTTGAGTGGCTGTACGGTAGTGGCACTGGACGTTGAGCCGAGCAGACAACGGTTGACAGCCTTTGATATCGTGGTTTTAGGTCAACATACAGCCTTGGCAGTATTTACCCTAGACGAATCGCGAACGGTTACCAGTCAGTTTCTGATTCCAAGGAACTTCTTGCAGGAAGATTTGCTGAAACTGAAGGCAATCATTCAAGAACGTTTCCTCGGTCACACCGTTCTAGATATTCACTACAAGATTCGGACGGAGATTCCGCAGATTATCCAGCGTTATTTCACAACAACGGATAATGTTATAGATCTCTTTGAACATATCTTTAAGGAAATGTTCAACGAAAACATTGTGGTGGCGGGCAAGGTCAATCTCTTGAATTTTGCTAATCTGGCAGCTTATCAGTTCTTTGATCAACCGCAAAAGGTAGCTCTGGAGATTCGTGAGGGGTTGCGTGAAGATCAGATGCAAAATGTCCGAGTTGCGGACAGTCAAGAGTCCTGTCTAGCAGACCTAGCGGTGATTAGTAGCAAGTTCCTCATTCCTTATCGGGGAGTTGGAATTCTAGCCATTGTTGGTCCAGTCAATCTGGATTACCAACAGCTAATCAACCAAGTCAACGTAGTCAACCGTGTTTTGACCATGAAGTTGACAGATTTTTACCGCTACCTCAGCAGTAATCATTACGAAGTACATTAAGATTGAAATCATTAAAGGAGGCGAAAATGGCCCAAGATATAAAAAATGAAGAAGTAGAAGAAGTTCAAGAAGAGGAAGTTGTGGAAACAGCTGAAGAAACAACTCCTGAGAAGTCTGAGTTGGACTTGGCAAATGAACGTGCAGATGAATTTGAAAACAAATACCTTCGCGCTCATGCAGAAATGCAAAATATCCAACGCCGTGCCAATGAAGAGCGTCAAAACTTGCAACGTTATCGTAGCCAAGACTTGGCAAAAGCGATTCTCCCTTCTTTGGATAACCTTGAGCGTGCACTCGCAGTTGAAGGCTTGACAGATGATGTGAAGAAGGGCTTGGAAATGGTGCAAGAAAGCTTGATTCATGCTTTGAAAGAAGAAGGAATCGAAGAAATCGCAGCTGACGGTGAATTTGACCATAACTACCATATGGCCATCCAAACTCTCCCAGCAGACGATGAACACCCAGCAGATACCATCGCCCAAGTTTTCCAAAAAGGCTACAAACTCCATGACCGCATCCTACGCCCAGCCATGGTAGTGGTCTATAACTAGTTTAGAAAACTTGACAAAATTTGTCCGAAACGACAATAAACTATGAAGAAAGATAAAATATATTTGGCTTTGCAATAGTGAGCGAAGCGAACCAAAGACGATACTCTTCGCCGTGGCGCTATTTGCGCAAACTTTTAGACCTTAGGCTCAAAGTTTAGTCAAAGAGATTGACGAAGTCAAGCTCTGACGGCGCCGCCACTTAAGAAGAGTATCAAAAAGAAAAATAGAATATAAAATTTAAGGAGAAAAACACATGTCTAAAATTATCGGTATTGACTTAGGTACAACAAACTCAGCAGTTGCAGTTCTTGAAGGAACTGAAAGCAAAATCATCGCAAACCCAGAAGGAAACCGTACAACTCCATCTGTAGTCTCATTCAAAAACGGTGAAATCATCGTTGGTGATGCTGCAAAACGTCAAGCAGTTACAAATCCAGATACAGTTATCTCTATCAAATCTAAAATGGGAACTTCTGAAAAAGTTTCTGCTAACGGAAAAGAATACACTCCACAAGAAATCTCAGCTATGATTCTTCAATACTTGAAAGGTTATGCTGAAGACTACCTTGGTGAAAAAGTAACCAAAGCAGTTATCACAGTTCCTGCTTACTTCAACGACGCTCAACGTCAAGCCACAAAAGACGCTGGTAAAATCGCTGGTCTTGAAGTAGAACGTATCGTCAACGAACCAACTGCAGCAGCTCTTGCTTATGGTTTGGACAAGACTGACAAAGAAGAAAAAATCTTGGTATTTGACCTTGGTGGTGGTACATTCGACGTCTCTATCCTTGAATTGGGTGACGGTGTCTTCGACGTATTGTCAACTGCAGGGGACAACAAACTCGGTGGTGATGACTTTGACCAAAAAATTATCGACCACTTGGTAGCAGAATTCAAGAAAGAAAACGGTATTGACTTGTCTACTGACAAGATGGCAATGCAACGTTTGAAAGATGCAGCTGAAAAAGCTAAGAAAGACCTTTCTGGTGTAACTTCAACTCAAATCAGCTTGCCATTTATCACTGCTGGTGAAGCTGGACCTCTTCACTTGGAAATGACTTTGACTCGTGCAAAATTTGACGATTTGACTCGTGACCTTGTAGAACGTACAAAAGTTCCAGTTCGTCAAGCCCTTTCTGATGCAGGTTTGAGCTTGTCAGAAATCGACGAAGTTATCCTTGTTGGTGGTTCAACTCGTATCCCTGCCGTTGTTGAAGCTGTTAAGGCTGAAACTGGTAAAGAACCAAACAAATCAGTAAACCCTGATGAAGTAGTTGCTATGGGTGCTGCCATCCAAGGTGGTGTGATTACTGGTGATGTTAAAGACGTTGTCCTTCTTGACGTAACACCATTGTCACTTGGTATCGAAACAATGGGTGGAGTATTTACAAAACTTATCGATCGCAACACTACTATTCCAACATCTAAATCACAAGTCTTCTCAACTGCAGCAGACAACCAACCAGCCGTTGATATCCACGTTCTTCAAGGTGAACGCCCAATGGCAGCAGATAACAAGACTCTTGGACGTTTCCAATTGACAGATATCCCAGCTGCACCTCGTGGTATCCCACAAATCGAAGTAACATTTGACATCGACAAGAACGGTATCGTGTCTGTTAAAGCTAAAGACCTTGGAACTCAAAAAGAACAAACAATTGTGATCCAATCTAACTCAGGTTTGACTGACGAAGAAATCGACCGCATGATGAAAGATGCAGAAGCTAACGCTGAAGCAGATAAGAAACGTAAAGAAGAAGTTGACCTTCGTAACGAAGTAGACCAAGCTATCTTTGCGACTGAAAAGACTATCAAGGAGACTGAAGGAAAAGGCTTTGATGCAGAGCGTGATGCTGCTCAAGCTGCCCTTGATGATCTTAAGAAAGCGCAAGAAGACAACAACTTGGACGATATGAAAGCAAAACTTGAAGCGTTGAACGAAAAAGCTCAAGGACTTGCTGTGAAACTCTACGAACAAGCCGCAGCAGCGCAACAAGCTCAAGCAGGAGCAGAAGGCGCGCAAGCAACAGGAAACGCAGGCGATGACGTCGTAGACGGAGAGTTTACGGAAAAATAAAATAGTCCAGTGGACTATTTTATCCCGAGCTTGAAAATCAGGCGGATATAAGAAGAAATCCAGAGGTTGCAACCCAGCCTCTGTTTTTCGATAAAAAGGGATCAAACCTGATTTATTTGGATTTTGTCTCATCAATATAAAAGAAAGGAATTGAACCCGATCTAAATCGAGGTTTGATTCACAACATCAATAGAAAGGAATAAGGGTGTTCAGGGAATTGAACACGGGTTCCAGAATTTCTAACTCAATATAAAAGAAAGGAATTGAACCCGACCTAAATTCTCGGAAAAAAGATAAATCTGTCTAGGAGCATCGCTCCAGCGTCAGATTTCCTATTTTTCAGTCGAATTTTACGGTCTTGGTATCTTGTATGAACAATACTGAATTTTATGATCGTCTGGGGGTGTCAAAAAACGCTTCGGCAGACGAGATCAAAAAGGCTTATCGTAAGCTTTCAAAAAAATACCACCCAGATATCAACAAGGAGCCTGGTGCTGAGGAAAAGTACAAGGAAGTTCAGGAAGCCTATGAGACTTTGAGTGACGACCAAAAACGTGCGGCCTATGACCAATATGGTGCTGCGGGTGCCAATGGTGGTTTTGGTGGAGCTGGTGGTTTCGGCGGTTTCGATGGGGCAGGAGGCTTCGGTGGTTTTGAAGATATCTTCTCAAGTTTCTTCGGCGGAGGCGGTGCTTCGCGCAATCCAAATGCTCCTCGTCAGGGGGATGATCTCCAGTATCGTGTCAATTTGACCTTTGAAGAAGCTATTTTTGGAGCTGAAAAAGAAGTCAAATATAACCGTGAAGCAAGCTGTAGTACATGTAATGGCTCAGGTGCTAAGCCAGGAACAAGTCCAGTCACTTGTGGACGCTGTCATGGAGCTGGTGTCATTAACGTTGATACACAAACTCCTCTTGGTATGATGCGTCGTCAAGTAACCTGTGATGTCTGTCATGGTCGCGGAAAAGAAATCAAAGATCCATGTACAACTTGTCACGGAACAGGTCATGAAAAACAAGCTCATAGCGTACATGTGAAAATCCCTGCTGGTGTGGAAACTGGTCAACAAATTCGCTTAGCAGGTCAAGGTGAAGCTGGCTTTAATGGTGGACCTTATGGTGACTTGTATGTAGTGGTTTCTGTGGAAGCCAGCGACAAGTTTGAACGTGAAGGAACGACTATCTTCTACAATCTCAACCTCAACTTCGTCCAAGCGGCTCTTGGTGACACAGTGGATATCCCAACTGTTCACGGCGATGTTGAATTGGTTATTCCAGAGGGAACTCAGACTGGTAAGAAATTCCGTTTACGTGGTAAGGGAGCTCCGAGCCTTCGTGGTGGTGCAGTTGGTGACCAATACGTTACCGTTAATGTCGTAACACCGACAGGCTTGAACGACCGCCAAAAAGCAGCCTTGAAGGAATTCGCAGCTGCTGGTGATTTAAAAGTCAATCCAAAGAAAAAAGGCTTTTTTGACCATATTAAAGATGCCTTTGAAGGAGAATAAAAGTAAAAAGAGCCGTTGGGCTCTTTTTGTTTATAGATTTTTTAAGACTTTCCTTAAGTAATGACGGACGGTAGCGACCTTCTTCGAAGTTCCATACCTAAACTTTGAGCCTAGATATCAAAGTTTCCGGACACCTGAAATCAAGCTGTTTCAGGTGTTTTCATTACGGCGGAAAGTCTTCGATTTAGTTATGAAACGGTGAATGAGTTGGCTAAATTATGATGTATTGTTGATGTAATATAGCTTGTTTATGTTTTAAAAAGAGCCACTCGGCTCTTTTTACTTATCTTCGATTTCCTGTGTTTCTTTTATCACAGCTAATCTAGTCTGGATATCTTTTTCCAAGACCTTAAACTTGTAAGTCAGGTCTTCTTGGTATTCCTTGATGAGTTCTTTTTGTTGGTCGATGATTTGCAGGCTGTTTTGGATAATATCCACATCATCCTTGATAGCTTGAACGCGGTCAGTGGTATTCAAGACTTCATCTGTGATGGTTTGACGATTTTTTGTGACCAGATAACTTCCGGCTGCAGCTCCTGCAAATAGCAATAGATTGGATAATTTCATGGTAACTCCTTAGGCATTTTTGATGATTTCAGCGACTTGAGCAAGTTTGTCAAAGTCTGGTTCGTGGGCGATAAAATCAATCTTGAGGTCATCGTCCGCACTGTAGCGAGGCACGAGGTGAACGTGAGTATGAAAGACGGTTTGACCAGCGATTTCTTCACAGTTGGCAATGATATTCATACCAGCAGCCTTAGTGGCTTTCATGACTTTTTGAGCCACTTTTGGCACTTGGGCAAAGAGTTGGCTAGCGCTAGTAGCGTCCATCTCCAAAAGATTGCGATAGTGTTCCTTTGGCACGACCAAGGTGTGTCCTGGTGTTACTTGAGAGATATCAAGAAAGGCAAGAACCTGCTCATCTTCGTATACTTTTGAAGCAGGAATTTCCCCTGCGATGATTTTACAAAAAATGCAATCTGACATAAAATCTACCTCTACTGTATTGAATTTTGATATAATATAGCTACATTATACCAGATTTGGAGAAAATATGTTAGAAATTAAAAACCTGACAGGTGGCTATGTTCATGTCCCTGTCTTGAAAGATGTGTCCTTTACTGTTGAAAGTGGGCAGCTGGTCGGTTTGATTGGTCTCAATGGTGCTGGGAAATCGACGACAATCAATGAGATTATCGGTCTGTTGACACCTTATAGTGGCTCCATCAATATCAATGGCTTGACCCTGCAAGAAGATGCGACAAGTTACCGTAAGCAAATTGGCTACATTCCTGAGACACCTAGCTTGTATGAGGAATTGACCCTCAGAGAGCATATCGAAACGGTTGCTATGGCTTATGGTATTGAGCAGAAAGTGGCTTTTGACCGAGTAGAGCCCTTGTTAAAAATGTTTCGTCTGGACCAGAAATTGGACTGGTTCCCTGTTCATTTTTCAAAAGGGATGAAGCAGAAGGTCATGATTATCTGTGCTTTTGTGGTGGATCCGAGTCTTTTCATCGTGGATGAGCCTTTCCTTGGTCTTGATCCGCTGGCTATTGCGGACTTGATTCAGCTTTTGGAAGTGGAAAAGCAAAAAGGTAAGTCCATTCTCATGAGTACTCACGTGCTGGATTCGGCGGAGAAGATGTGTGATGCCTTTGTCATTCTCCACAAGGGTGAGGTGCGTGCTAAAGGAAATCTCCTGCAACTGCGCGAAGCCTTTGACATGCCTGAGGCTAGTTTGAATGATATTTACTTGGCTCTGACCAAAGAGGAGGAGCTATGAAAGACTTGTTTTTAAAGAGAAAGCAGGCTTTTCGTAAGGAGTGTGTCGGTTATCTGCGCTATGTGCTCAATGACCACTTTGTCTTGTTCCTGCTTGTCTTGCTGGGCTTTCTAGCCTACCAGTACAGTCAACTCTTACAACATTTTCCTGAAAACCATTGGCCAATTCTTTTGTTTGTAGGAATTACCTCTGTTTTGCTTTTGCTTTGGGGAGGAATTGCTACCTATATGGAGGCTCCAGACAAGCTCTTTCTCTTGGTCGGAGAAGAGGAAATCAAGCTCCATCTCAAGCATCAAACTGGCATTTCTCTAGTCTTTTGGCTCTTTGTCCAGACCCTTTTCTTGCTGTTATTTGCGCCTTTATTTTTGGCAATGGGTTATGGCTTGCCAGTTTTTCTGGTCTATGTGCTTTTATTGGGGGTAGGAAAATATTTCCTCTTTCGTCAAAAGGCCAGCAAATTTTTCACTGAAACTGGACTAGACTGGGATTATGTCATTTCCCAAGAAAGCAAGCGTAAGCAAGTCTTGCTTCGTTTCTTTGCCCTCTTTACGCAGGTAAAGGGAATTTCAAACAGCGTCAAGCGTCGTGCCTATCTGGACTTTATCCTAAAGGCTGTTCAGAAGGTGCCTGGAAAGATTTGGCAAAATCTCTATCTGCGTTCTTATCTGCGAAATGGAGACCTCTTTGCCCTCAGCCTTCGTCTGCTCTTGCTTTCCTTGCTGGCGCAGGTCTTTATCGAGCAAGCTTGGATTGCGACAGCAGTGGTGGTTCTCTTTAACTACCTCTTGCTCTTCCAGTTGCTGGCTCTCTATCACGCCTTTGACTACCAGTATTTGACTCAACTTTTTCCACTGGACAAGGGGCAAAAGGAAAAAGGCTTGCAGGCGGTTGTCCGAGGATTGACCAGTTTTGTTTTACTTGTGGAATTAGTTGTCGGGTTGATTACCTTCAAAGAAAAACTAGCCCTTCTAGCCTTGCTGGGAGCTGGTTTGGTTTTACTAGTCTTGTACTTACCTTATCAGGTAAAACGTCATATGCAGGACTAATATTGCTTATATGATATTAAAAAAGAAGTTGAGTTCAGTTTGTCTCAACTTCTTTTATTTTCTACAAGATAATGGTTGGTCCGTAGAGACTCAACTTGGTCTTGACTTGGTCAAAGTGGAAGCGGTCATAGGCCCGCCAAGCGGCGCGAGTAGGAGCATCTGGATCAAGAGCGCTGAGTCCCATGAGAAGACTGGAAGTCTGGTAAAATTTTTCCAGTTCAATCAAGACTCGATTATCCACTGTCTCAGCCTTGGCTAAAAAACCAAGAATAGAGTTTAATTGCTCCTGAAAGCGGACGTCGTCAGCGGTTGCCTGTTTGCATGCTTGGTAGGCTTTGTTTAAATCCGTAATCAAAGTCTGAGCTCTTTTGATGGGGTCTGTATCTGTCATGAGAATTCCTCCTCTAATCTGGGTGCTAGTTTTGATTATAGCAATTGTATTTTGATACTGTCAGTCTATCACTTTTATCTCCTTTTTCGCCTTCAAATCTTTAATTGTTCTTGAAATGTCTTGAATGGCAATGAGTAGATTTTATGATAAAATAGTTGTAACCTCATCATGATGTTGTAGAAAAATAATCCTTTTAGGAGCTTTCAAAGACTGTTTAGGATTGGGTGTGCTTGTGCTAGACCTTTTCTGTTATTCTTTTCTTAGGAGGAGAATCCAATGAAACATATGATTATTCAGACACAGAAAACAGTCTATAAAGTAAACGTCGACGATATCTACTATATCCAAATGCATCCAACTAAAGCACATACCGTACAGATTGTTACAGAAGAAGCTAGTTTTAATATGGTTCAAAATTTAAGTAATCTTGAGAACCAATATGGGGAAACCTTGATGAGATGTCATCGAAATTGTTTGGTCAATCTTGATAAAGTAAAATCGATTGATTTTCAAGAAAGAATCCTTTTTCTTGGAGAAGAAAGTCAATACGCTGTCAAGTATTCCAGACGTCGCTATAGAGAAATTCGTCAAAAATGGTTGAAAGAGGGAGAGTAAAAAGATGAGAATATTTGTTTTAGAAGATGATTTTTCCCAGCAGACTAGGATTGAAACGACGATTGAGAAACTTTTGAAAGCACATCATATCACTCCCAGCTCTTTTGAGATCTTTGGCAAGCCAGACCAACTGCTGGCAGAGGTGCATGAGAAGGGATCCCATCAGCTATTCTTTTTGGACATTGAGATTCGAAATGAGGAGATGAAAGGCTTAGAAGTGGCAAGAAAGATTCGGGATCGGGACCCTTATGCCTTGATCGTCTTTGTGACGACTCACTCGGAGTTTATGCCCCTGTCCTTTCGCTATCAAGTCTCTGCTTTAGACTACATTGATAAGGCTCTTTCGGCAGAGGAGTTTGAATCTCGTATCGAAACAGCCCTCCTCTATGCCAATAGTCAAGATAGTAAAAGTCTGGCGGAAGATTGCTTTTACTTTAAATCAAAATTTGCCCAATTCCAGTATCCTTTTAAAGAGGTTTATTATCTCGAAACATCGCCCAGAGCTCATCGTGTCATTCTCTATACCAAGACGGATAGGCTGGAATTTACGGCGAGTTTAGAGGAAGTTCTCAAGCAGGAGCCCCGTCTCTTGCAATGCCATCGCTCTTTTCTCATCAATCCAGCCAATGTGGTTCGTTTAGATAAGAAAGAAAAACTACTTTACTTTCCCAATGGTGGAAGCTGTCTGATTGCGCGCTATAAGGTCAGGGAAGTGTCTGAGGCTATCAATAACTTACACTGAGTGAGGAGAATTTATGTATATTTTTTGGATGATATTGTATTCACTAGCTATTAGTGGGCTAGAAATTATCATGTTCTTTAAGGTAGATGGAATTAGTCTCACTTTCGATAGAATTTTTAAGGCCTTTCTTCTAAAATTTCTTATAGCAGCAATTGTTACAACTTTTAAATTTTTAGTCTTGACTGACTATCTGTCATACTTTATAGAACCCTTGTTCGGCATCAGCTTGTCTTCCTTATTGTTAAGAGGGCTTCCTAAAAAATTCCTTTTCTTTTATGGTCTCTTTCCAATTGTATTGATGGATATTTTTTACAGAAGTGTCTCCTATTTTGTGTTTCCGTTTTTGGGGAAAGGGCTTGTAGATGGATATGGAAATCCTCTCTTTTTGTTGATTATGATATTCGTTTACTCCATAGTATTAGTCTTTTTGAAATGGTTGGACTATGATTTCACTAGCTTGAGAAGGGAGAGCCTAGATAAAGATTTTCAAAAATCCTTGACTAAGATTAACTGGATAATGGGGGCTTACTTTCTAGTCATGGAAAGTCTGTCTTACTTTGAATATGCATACGATATCCAATCAAAGACTGTTCGCCATCTCATCCTAGTTTTTTACCTCCTTTTTTTTATGGGGATTATCAAGAAATTGGATACCTATTTGAAGGAAAAACTTCAGGAGAAACTGAACCAAGAACAGGCTTTGCGCTACAGAGATATGGAGCGCTATAGTCTGCATATAGAGGAGCTTTATAAGGAAGTTCGGAGTTTTCGCCATGACTACACCAACCTCTTGACCAGCTTACGTCTGGGCATTGAAGAGGAGGATATGGAGCAGATAAAAGAGGTCTACGACTTGGTCTTAAAGGATTCTAGTGAAAAATTGCAGGACAATAAATATGACCTTGGCCGATTGGTGAATATTCGCGACCGTGCCCTCAAAAGTCTTCTAGCAGGAAAATTTATAAAAGCTAGAGAAAAGGATATTGTCTTTAATGTCGAAGTTCCTGAGGAGATTCAGGTCGAGGGGATGAGCTTGCTTGATTTTCTAACCATTGTGTCTATCCTTTGTGACAATGCTATTGAAGCCAGTGTAGAGGCCAGTCAACCTCATGTTTCAATTGCCTTTTTAAAAAATGGAGAACAGGAGACCTTTATCATTGAAAACTCCATCAAAGAAGAGAGCATCGATATTTCTGAGATTTTCTCCTTTGGAGCCAGTTCTAAAGGGGAGGAGAGAGGAGTTGGTCTCTATACCGTTATGAAGCTTGTGGAAACTTATCCTAATACTAGTTTAAATACCACCTGTCAAAATCAAGTCTTTCGTCAGGTACTTACTGTGATACATACAGAATGATGAAAAAAATAAGACCGAGAGTTCTTTTATCTCGATCTTATTTTTTATAGTTGTATTGGCTGATGAAGTCCTTGTGTGATGCTATGAGAATATCTACTAACGCTATAAAAGAAATCTTCCCACCATCCTCCACCTGTAATTTGGTTGAGTTCGGTAGTTGTTAGTTCTTGAAATGAAGTTAGGTTTTGATTCTTATCCATGTTATGATTCTCCTTTTTGATAAGATAATAAATAGTTATAGAGTGTTATCTGAAAATTAATCAGAATGGGTTAAAATTTTATCTTTGAAATAATCAAAATATGTTTTCTTTGCAGTTACACTAGTGACGCGACCTTGTAAGCCATATTGGATGAGTTTACTATCCTCATTAGATAGTTTTGCAAGAGCGGTTAATTTAAAGAGATTTCCTTGCTCTGTTCTGGTAGGAGTTTGATCAATTGTCTGAAGTTGGCCGATGATGGTAATGCCGTGATTTCCAATCTTCTCCAGTTTTAATCTTACAGTTTGTCCTTTATCTAGTAGAGGTAGATAGTCAGAAGATACGTAGTAAGTGATTAGTACTTCTCTTGTATCTGTGATGACAGGGAATATTTGAGCAATTTCTGTACCAGTTGGAATTCTATTTTTACCTTCAAATTCGCTGTTCAGATGAACGATACCTTTACTTGGAGCGGTTAAGGTATTGTTTTCTAAGCGCTGTGTCGCTTGATCTAGTTGTACTTTTAATTCTGTTAATTGATTCTCCACGGTTAGTTGTTGCTGTGAGGCTGTTTGTAAAAACTGTGTGCGGAGTACTTCAATTTTGGTTGCTAAACTATTATCATAAGTTGCTACACTTCCGATACCAGCTTGCTGAATTTTGAGGCTTGTGATAGATGATTCAAGACCTGCAATACTTTGATTAATTTGAGATAAAAATGGCTCCTCTGCAGTTCCTTGTGTTTGTCCTTGTGAGGCTACAAGATAACGATTCAAAATTGACTGGTGCGGATTGCCAGTTGGTAAGCGAGCCCTTTTATTTATGATAGCATCACTCAGCTCTTGATATTCTCCAATTTGTTGTTGAACTTTTGTAATTTCTTGTTCGATGGCTGATGAACTGCTATTGGCAAGATTAGCTTGATTTGAAACTTCGGTGTTAGTCTTTGTGATACCCAGTTCAAGATCATGGGATTGTTTAGTAAAATTCATAAAGGTATTATGGTAGCCAAACTCATCCTCGCCAGAAAAAAGATCAGTCGCTTTTTCTAAGCTTTGTTTCAAAATTCCAAGTCCTTCGTTTTGCTTCTCAAGTCTTTGTAATTGAGTTGCTAAGGCAGTTTTCTGACTTTCTTCCATTGTTTCAGAGTATTTGATAAGTAAGTCACCTTTTTCAACTACTTGATTTGCCACTAAATGATTAGCAAGGATAGGATTATCACTGGTCGACTGAATGGATGCAATGACACTTGTAGGGGCGATTTCTCCTTGGGAAGTAACAGTAATTTCTTTTGTGGCAACAAGGGAGAAAATCAAGATGAAAGTAAATAATAATGAAAGAGGTATAATTAACACTGTCGCATAGTTATGGTAACGTCTCTGATAAAACTCGACGCTTCTAAAAAGATTAGGATTCATGACATTCTCCTTATTTATTGAATAGATGATGGTAGAAGCCTTGCGCCTGCATTAACTCTTGGTGGCTACCAACTTCAATGATTTTCCCCTGGTCAAGAACAATGACACGGTTGGTTCGTTCGGCTATACTGAGACGATGGGCTACAAAGAGAATGGTTTTATCAGTGAGGGACATAAGATTATCTATAACTTTTTTCTCAGTCAAGACATCAAGACCGCTAGTAGCTTCATCCAGTATTAAAACAGGAGATTTAGTTAAAAGAGCACGAGCGAGGGCTATTCGTTGCTTTTGTCCTCCTGATAGACCAGATCCATCAGAGAGCTGAGTTTGATAGCCCATAGGCATTCTTTCAATGTCTTGACGGATTTCAGCTAATTCACAAGCTCTTAGAATATCTTCTTGGCTAATCATATGATTACCACCCAAGGTTAAGTTTTCCAAAATAGAGCCATTAAAGATATAGGCTTGTTGGGGTAGGTAATTAATATGACGGCGCAAGACTTTTTTATCAATGTTTTTAATATCCTGATGATTGATGGAAATATGTCCTTTGTAGGGTTCAAAGAAATTGACAATCATTTTGGCTAAAGTTGTTTTACCAGAACCACTGACACCAACTAGGCTAACCTTATCTCCTTGTTTAATCGTGAGATTAATATCTGTTAAGGTATCTCGTCCAAAACCATACTTATAAGAAAGGTCATCAAATTCAATATCGCCCATCAAAAAATGTGAATGAACAGGGTTTTCTTGAACTTGAAATTCAGATTCGATTAGATAGACTTCGTTCAAACGGTTATTAGCGACCTTCGCAGATTGGAGTTTGGTTTGGAGGTTGATAATATTTTCCATAGGAGTTGTAAAGTAAGAAAGAAGTGTGTTAAAGGTAATCAGCTGACCGATAGAAATTTTACTCGACATGACTAATTGAGCGCCAAACCATAGGATAAGGATATTCAGAACTAATTTTGTTCCCTGCTTTAAACTCGTTTGTAAAATAGAATACTTACTGAGCTTAAAGGATTTTTCCAAATAATCTACAAATTCGCTGTCTATATTTTGATAGCGATTTTCTTCACTCGTGAGCGACTTTATAGTTTCAATCCCGTTGATATCTTCGATAATGGCAGAGCTAACCATAGAATTACTTTGCATGACATCATGGTTCATTTTTTCGAAAGGCTTCATAAAAGAAAAGATGATGAACATGTATATAGGAATGGAAATAAGAGAAAGAAGGAAGAGATTAGGGTTTTGTGCCAGTAAGACACCCCCTACAAGAATCAGAATGGAAACATCCAGAAAAAGAGAAAGAATGGTAGAAGCCAAGGCATCTATAATAGAGTTAGCATCTGTGAACCGTGAAATGATTTCTCCTGTACGACGTGTCGCAAAGAAAGACATAGGAAGTTCAAAAATATGGCGAATATAGGATAAAATCACATCAATACTTAATCTTTGACTCAGAACGGTTAGGAGATAATCTCTGGAGAAGCCCATGATTTGTTGGAGGATATAGGTTATAACCAGACCAACTGAGATGATTCCTAAAGTTGATTTCATCTGATTTGGGATGTATTCATCCAAGATTCCTTGAAGATAATAAGAACCACCTATATTGATAATAGTGACCAATAAGCTTGAGAGAACAATGTAAGCAATGAGAGATTTTTGTTTGAAAATCAGAGGAAGGAAGCTTAGTAGGCCATTCTTTTTATCTTTATGGGGTTGATAGCTGGGTTTGGGAGCTAGAAAAATAGCTACTCCAGTCCATTCAGAGAAAAAGCGTTCTTTTGACATTTTAGTGATTTTTACAGAAGGGTCAGGATCACCAATAATCAGATAGTCTTTCTTTGTTTGATAGACAACATAGTAATGTTGGAGTTTTCCTTCTTTGTTAACGTGAACGATAAATGGATAGGGGACATCACTCATGTCAAAGAGCGTTTTATCTGCTTGAACAGGTCTTGTTTCAAAGTCCATTTCATCAGCGGCTTTTACAATGCCAAGAGCAGTCGTCCCTTCTTTATTGGTCTTTGCAAGTTCTCTCAAGTGAGCTAGAGAAAAATCTGAACCATAGAATTTAGCAATCGAGGCTAAGGCAGCAACACCGCAGTCTCTAGCATCTATTTGAGGAACAAATGTACGTTTATAAGAAGTCATTGGCAATTCCTTTCATATAGTGGATAAGTCTATTATGACATAAAAACAATTTTGTGCTTTATGAAATCTTGAATAGTCATTGAAACTTCCTGAATGGTAAAAAATGATTAGAAATTATCTTTTTTTTAATTTAGAGGTGGTTTCAAATAAAAAAGCTAATTCAAGATGTTTCGATGGCAATTCAAGATTTGGATGAAAAATTTAAAAAAACAATGATACACTAAACTTGTCAAAGTTGCAACAAGACAAAAAAGAAATGTATTAATCTTATAGGTTTTATTCATAGTAAATACTTATAAGGTATATTGTATGGATCAAGTTAGAGTGTATATCAATTTTGTAAAATGGGGGCTTGATGAAATTTCAAAACTGTAGTTCGCAATTTGGCCTATGTTTATTTGGTCTGTACTTAGTTGTAGACCATCAGGATTTATTAAACTTTATTATTGGATGTACGTTAATTATTACTTCCATTATATCGTGTCATGTTAATTATAAGAAATACAAAAGGAGAAAAAATGATTGATTTAGCTATTAATGACTTAGAAAATGTTGTTGGCGGAGGAAATGCGTTGTCTTGTGCGACCGGAATTGGCATGAGTGGTGCCATTTTAGCAGCCGCTTCAGGTCCGATTGGCTGGGGAACTTTTGCACTGCTGGCGGTTGGAGCAGCTGCTACTGGATTTGGAACAGGATATTCTTGTGGTGCATGGTATCACACTGGTGATTAAGGAGATAATTATGAAAAATATTGATCAAACTACTCTAGAAGAAATTTCTGGAGGTGGGAACATTGCTGATTGTGCGTATGGTATTGGTGGCAGTGCGTTAGCAATTGTGGCAGGACCTGCTGGTTGGGCAGGTTTGCTTGCGGCAGGTGTAGCTGGTTTTAAATTAGGCTATGCATGTACTAGTTTATATCTTCACGGGGATTAATTTATTATTTTCATTGTTTAATTACTCCTCAACATTTTAAATATACAATATTGTGACTCAACTTGTGGTTTTGATATAGTTTTAATAGAGCCTAAGATAACAATCTCTCTGACTCATGCAAAAAGCAACGGCTTTAAAACCGTTGCTTTTTGCCTTGTTATGTGACTATTAGTCCGTGCTATAATCAACGTAGAACAGATGATAAAATAGGATTTCTTATTCATTTAATGAACCTCACGTACTATGGTATTTAGTTTCGAACCCAAGAAATATTCTTCAAACTACTGCAACATCATCTCGCTGTAAAGCAGTATTGTCTGTAACTATTTTCCTAGTTTTCTTTAAATATTGATTTTTGATTGAAGACAAGAATGGTAAGCTCATTAACAATTTTCCAAAAAAATCGTGATAATATATATTATTTTTGATTTCTGAATAGTATTCGTTATGTTGGTAAGAAGAAAGTTTTTGCAATTCAAGACGTTTCGATGATAATTCAAGATTTGGATGAAAAAAATAAAAAATAATGATATACTAAGCTTATCAAGGTTGAAACAGGACAAAAATAAAAAAGGAGTATTTGTCATGGGTACAAAAATGATGTCAGAATTTTCTGTTATGGATAATGAAATGCTTGCTTGCGTTGAAGGTGGAGATATTGATTGGGGAAGAAAAATTAGTTGTGCAGCAGGGGTTGCATATGGCGCAATTGATGGGTGTGCAACAACGGTTCGACATTTCTATTGGGAGTATTCGCTATATGAATAGGTGAAATTGGTGCTGTACTAAGTGGGATTGGTGGTGCACTCACCTGTTAGCATAGGAAAGGAGATAGTAATGAAAAAAATATTTGCAACAAAACGCAATGTATTCTTAGTGAGGTTGTTGTTTGGTCAGATACCTTTGGTAGTTTCTACTTATCTATTTCTATCTAGTCAGTTTTTAAATTTTTCCTTAGTTTTCCAATTTCTTTTAGTGGTTATTAACTTGGCTTCTATTTTGGTCACTGTTTATCTCACTAGGGAAATGAGGATAAGAGAGTTTGAAGATGATGATTTGGTTAGTCCTAGAACCAATCAACTCATGTTCATCGGCTTGACAGGTTTGATGTCAATTATTTGTTTGTATAGAGGTATCACAGCAGGAGAATTCTACCAACAACTAATCGCTTATATTAGTGCTATTCTCTGCTTGATTATTATGCTTTTGCTCATTTGGGGCTTGAAGTATTATAAAAAGTAGAGCTTAATGAAGTATAAAGGGGTAAGTGTTTTTGAAATACTTACCCTTTTATAATGAATTTTTTTGCAATTCAAGATGTTTCGATGACCATTTAAGATTTATATGAATTTGTAATCTTAAATAAGGTAAGATAAAGATAACAAATGTAAAGGAGTATTCTTATGAAGAAACAAAAGATAAAATCGTTATTACTTGTACCACTTGTATTTGCATCTATTACTACGGGTGTTGTATATGCAGAAGAACAGCCTACTACTTCATCTATTCAGGCGAATGATAGTTCTGTTGTGGCACCAGATTTGCGATCGGGTACGGAAAATATGGAGCATAAACCTTCTGTTGTAACCCCAGAAGAGTATGAGAAGAATGTTACGGACTTTAAAAAGATAGATATTGAAGCCGTTCGTCAATCTTTTACAGAGGATCAGTTGGAACATACTATTTATTTTGGTAGAAAAACTTGCTCTCATTGTCGTCAATTTTCTCCTGAATTAAAAGAATTTAATAACTTGATTGAAAAGAAGTTAGAGTATTATGATTTGGATGGTAAGGATTTTGATGAGGAAGCGAGAGAGTTTCTATTTAAAAAAGTCGGTATTCCAGGAACACCAACAATTTTGTATTTAAGAAATGGACATCCGACATCTGGATGGGTTGGTGGCGGAGCAACTGCACAACAGGTTTATGATTATATGTACTCGAGAAACTCACCTAAGCAAACGGAGACAGTGAAATCTTCTGAGGAAACAGTAACTGAAAGTGTCCGTGATGAGAATACTAGAAGTGACAGCATGAATATTAGTGATAAAGTTGTAAGTGACAGCAAAGGTATGAGTGATGAAAAAAGAACCGAAATGAAAATATCCAATGCTAAGCCCAATTCTAATAGTGAAAATAGTGGGAAAGTGGAGAGTACAAACTCAGCTTCTGAAGTTAAAACTACTCAATCTGGAAATTTAGCAATGTTAGACAATAAGAATCCATTGGAAACTCCCAAACCTATTTTTGATGTTGCTCAAGAAAATAAAACTTCTTTAACTGATGTTAAGGGGACTGATTATGTAAGCAAATCTGTTACTTCGAATGAAAAATTATTACCGAAAACAGGAGAGGAAGAAAGTTACCAACTGCTTCGGCTAGCTGTCGCGTTTTTTATGGCTTCTATAATGATTAAAGTGAAACAAAAAATTCATAAATAAAAATAGATGGTAAACAGGTGCAACGATATTATTTGTTTATAATAACATATGGCTAACATTTGTCTATAGACAAGAGTGAGAAGATAGGTGTATTTATTTTATATATAAAAGATTATAATTGTGTATGAAATGAATGATAAAAGGGTAAGCATGTTTTTCATGCTTGCTTTTTAGATTCATTGTACAATTCAAGATGTTTCGATGACAATTCAAGATTTGGGTGAAAAATTTAAAAGAACAGTGCTATACTAACATTGTCAAGGTTGCAACAGGACAAAAATTAAACATAAAAAAGGAGATATTCGTCATGGATACAAAAATGATGTCACAATTTGCAGTTATGGACACAGAGGTGCTTGCTTGCATTGAAGGTGGTAGAAAATTTGGTGATTGTGAAACTGCAATTGCTGCTGGAATTGGTGTAGGTGCTATTTTTGCGGGTCCCTTGGGAGGTATAGGTTTAGGTATGGTAGCAGCCGCTTACTACTGTTAATCATCATTTGAACCTTAGTATTTATAGCGATGCCAAACTTAATTTGGAGGTGAAAAAATGGATAAGAATAATATCAAGAAATTTGAAGTTGTTGATGCAGAGCTACTATCAACTGTTAGTGGTGGTGACTGGCGTTGTGTAGTAGGAACAGCAGGAGGTGCAATATTTGGAGGTGCACTTGCAGGTCCGTGGGGAGCGATTGGTATAGGCACGGTTACTAATATGTTTTTTTGTGCTACCCCTGTTAGTTAATACTTAGTGAAAATCAAAGAGTAAACTAGTAGGATAGTTACAGATAGCTAAAAACAGTGTTTTGAGGTTGTGGATAAGGCTGACGAAGTCAGCAACATATGCCTACTGAAAGGTGATGCTGATCTAGTTCGAAGGTCTTTTGGAAGAGTTTAAGAAACAAATAATTTATAGGTTAATGTAAAATTTAGAGTTTTTATGAAAGTTTTTATATTTTTGAAGTATATGCTAAATAATATCGATGTTACTGAATAGTTTAAATATAGGTTAGTCGATAGATAACACTCTGGTATTCTTGTTTAGAGTGGAATGGATGTTAGCTAGTATTAGAATTGAAAAATTACTTACTTAGTATATATTAAAGTAAAAGTGAAGGATGAAGTATCAATATGAAAAAGTATGTAGATTTTTTAGATTTATTTGCCCGAGTTGTAGTAATATTGACGTCTCTTTTTCTTTGTATAAGAGTACTCATGATTTCAACGGAACTCTGGAGAAACATTGTGGTACTGGTGAGTACTCCTGTTACAATCTATAGTCTGATAAAGCATAGATTAGATAAGAAAGTATAGAAAAATAAAGAACATTCATAGTAAGAAAACATTATGAAACTATTGATTTATAGAATTGTTTTACTTAATCTGTAAAAAACAGAATGATAGTAGGTATTCTCAAATATTTTAAGCAAGAAACAACTTTTACTTTTCATTGAAATCTTTCTTCTAAGTCTGCTTGAGACGCTAGTTTATATTCATTTCTTCGCTGTTTCTTCTGGCGCAGGAGTTCAACACTTGGCGGAAGTCAGCAGAGGAATTTCCCTGTCTTTGATTTTGACTTCCTCAGTTTTTGGACCCATCCAGGAGGAACTCATTTTCAGAGGACTTCTTCAAGGTGCGGTTTTTGACAATTCTTGGTTAGGGATTGTACTGACTTCCTCTCTCTTTTCTTTTATGCATGGACCTTCTAATGTCCCTTCGTTTATTTTTTATCTACTTGGGGGCTTGTTACTGGGCTTTGCTTATAAAAAGAGCCAAAACCTATGGGTTTCTACTCTAGTTCACATGTTTTACAATGCTTGGCCACTCTTATATTATTTATAAAAATTATGAAAGGTAAGTAGAAGACGGTGCTTACCTTTTTCTTTCTATAATGATACCCAAGCCACCCCAGAGGCTTTTCTTTGAGAATCGGGCGTGGAGCGGTTGACGAATAGGCCAAAAACTAGTAGAATAGTAAGGAAACTTTATACGGAGGAAAGAAATGGATTTGGGTGATAATGAGCTAACACTGACTCCCATACCTGGGAAAAGTGGCAAGGCTTATATGGGTAGCTATCCTGATGGGAAGCGTATCTTTGTAAAAATGAACACCTCTCCAATCCTACCTGGTCTAGCTAGAGAACAAATTGCTCCACAATTATTATGGAGTCGCCGTTTGGCAGATGGGCGTGATATGTGTGCTCAAGAATGGTTGACAGGTAAGATATTGACCCCCTATGATATGAATCGTAAACAAATCGTCAATATCTTAACCCGTCTTCATCGCTCACGTCCGTTGATGACACAGTTGAGTCGTTTGGGATATGCTATGGAAACACCTGTAGATTTACTACAGTCTTGGCAGGAAACGGCTCCAGATGCTTTGCGTAAAAATCATTTTATCAGTGAAGTGATGGCTGATTTACGTCAGACTATTCCAGGATTTAGAGAGGACTATGCGACCATTGTCCATGGAGATGTACGACATAGTAATTGGATTGAGACAGACAGTGGCTTGATTTATTTGGTAGATTGGGATTCGGTTCGTTTGACCGACCGCATGTTTGACGTGGCTCACATGCTCTGCCATTATATTCCAGAACATCAGTGGAAGGAATGGTTGACCTACTACGGTTACAAGTATAATCAAACGGTATTAAATAAATTATATTGGTACGGTCAATTGTCTTATTTGAGCCAGATTTCCAAGTATTATATGAACCAAGATTTAGAAAATGTCAATCGGGAGATCCATGGTTTGCGTCACTTCCGAGACAAGTATGGAAAGAGAAGATGAGAGTTAGAAATCGTAAAGGGGCGACAGAATTACTAGAGGCAAATCCCCAGTATGTGGTCCTCAATCCCTTGGAAGCCAAGGGAAAATGGCGGGACTTGTTTGGCAATGATAATCCCATTCATGTGGAAGTTGGAAGTGGAAAGGGTGCCTTTGTTTCAGGTATGGCCAAGCAAAACCCTGACATCAACTATATCGGGATTGATATTCAAAAGTCTGTTTTGAGCTACGCTTTGGACAAGGTGCTTGAAGTTGGAGTGCCTAATATCAAGCTCTTGTGGGTAGATGGTTCTGACTTGACTGACTACTTTGAAGACGGTGAGATTGATCGTTTGTATCTGAACTTTTCAGATCCTTGGCCGAAAAAACGCCATGAAAAGCGTCGTTTGACCTACAAGACCTTCTTGGATACCTTCAAACGTATCTTGCCTGAAAATGGAGAAATTCATTTCAAGACGGATAACCGTGGCTTGTTTGAGTACAGCCTAGTGAGCTTTTCTCAGTATGGCATGAAGCTCAATGGTGTCTGGCTTGATTTACATGCCAGTGATTTTGAAGGCAATGTCATGACAGAATACGAGCAAAAATTCTCCAACAAGGGTCAAGTTATCTACCGAGTTGAGGCAGAATTTTAAGAAATAGCCTAAAATCAGGCTGTATAAGTGCTTTTGCTTTACATAAGTTGGCAAACGTGCTATACTAAGAGTAAGAATATGAGAAAGAGAGGCGGGGAAATATCTTCGCCTCTTGCTTATGAGGAGGTGGACGCAATCGCAACAATCGTAGAATTAGTCAGAGAAGTTGTAGAACCTGTCATAGAAGCGCCTTTCGAACTCGTGGATATCGAGTATGGAAAGATTGGCAGTGACATGATTCTCAGTATTTTTGTAGATAAACCTGAAGGAATTACCTTGAACGACACGGCAGACTTGACAGAAATTATCAGTCCTGTCCTAGACACCATCAAGCCAGATCCCTTCCCAGAACAATATTTCCTAGAAATTACCAGTCCAGGCTTGGAACGTCCTTTGAAAACTAAGGATGCCGTCGCTGGAGCGGTTGGGAAATACATCCATGTCGGGCTCTACCAAGCCATCGATAAGCAAAAGGTCTTTGAAGGAACCTTGTTGGCCTTTGAAGAGGATGAGTTGACTATGGAATATATGGACAAGACACGTAAGAAAACTGTCCAAATTCCATACAGTTTAGTATCAAAAGCACGTTTAGCAGTTAAATTATAGAAAAAGAAAGGATAGCTTTTGAGGATTCAAAAGTGAAGAAAACATGAGTAAAGAAATGCTAGAGGCCTTCCGCATTTTGGAAGAAGACAAGGGAATCAAAAAAGAAGACATCATCGACGCAGTAGTAGAGTCGCTTCGTTCCGCTTATCGCAGACGCTATGGTCAATCAGACAGCGTAGCTATTGACTTTAACGAAAAAACAGGTGACTTTACAGTTTATACTGTCCGTGAAGTGGTTGATGAAGTATTTGATAGCCGTTTGGAAATCAGCTTGAAAGATGCCCTTGCCATTAATTCAGCCTATGAACTTGGTGACAAAATCAAGTTTGAAGAAGCACCTGCTGAGTTTGGTCGTGTAGCAGCTCAATCTGCCAAACAAACCATCATGGAAAAAATGCGCAAGCAAACACGTGCCATCACTTACAATACTTACAAAGAACATGAACAAGAAATCATGTCTGGTACAGTAGAACGCTTTGACAACCGCTTTATCTATGTCAACCTCGGCAGCATCGAAGCCCAATTGTCAAAACAAGATCAAATTCCTGGTGAAGTTTTTGCTTCTCATGATCGTATCGAAGTTTATGTCTACAAGGTTGAAGACAACCCTCGCGGTGTCAACGTCTTTGTTAGCCGTAGCCATCCAGAAATGATCAAACGCTTGATGGAGCAAGAAATTCCAGAAGTTTATGATGGAACTGTTGAAATCATGAGCGTGGCCCGTGAAGCTGGTGACCGTACTAAGGTTGCAGTTCGTAGCCATAATCCAAACGTGGACGCTATCGGTACAATCGTTGGACGTGGTGGTGCTAATATCAAGAAGATTACTAGCAAATTCCACCCAGCTCGTTACGATGCCAAGAGCGACCGTATGGTGCCAATCGAAGAAAACATCGACGTTATCGAGTGGGTAGCAGATCCAGCTGAATTTATCTACAATGCCATTGCTCCTGCTGAAGTTGACCAAGTTATCTTTGACGAAAACGACAGCAAACGTGCCTTGGTGGTTGTACCAGATAACAAGCTTTCTCTTGCTATCGGTCGTCGTGGGCAAAACGTTCGCTTGGCGGCTCACTTGACTGGTTACCGTATCGATATCAAGTCTGCTAGCGAATTTGAAGCCATGGAAGAAGCTGGTTCAGTAGATTTGGAAGCAGAAAACGATACTGTAGAAGAATAAAAGCTGCTAGAGGAGGGAAAGATGAAAACGAGAAAAATCCCTTTGCGCAAGTCTGTTGTGTCCAATGAAGTGATTGATAAGCGTGATTTGCTCCGCATTGTCAAGAACAAAGAAGGACAAGTCTTTATCGATCCAACAGGCAAGGCCAATGGCCGCGGCGCTTATATCAAGCTAGACAATAAAGAAGCCCTAGAGGCGAAAAAGAAGAAGGTCTTTAACCGCAGCTTTGACATGGAAGTGGAAGAAAGCTTTTATGATGAGTTGATCGCTTATGTGGATCACAAAGTGAAAAGAAGAGAGTTAGGACTTGAATAAGCAAAAGATAAGCAATCTCTTGGGACTTGCTCAGCGAGCAGGGCGGATTATATCGGGTGAAGAATTGGTGGTCAAGGCCATTCAAGACGGCAAGGCCAAGTTGGTCTTTCTAGCCCATGATGCTGGACCCAATCTGACCAAGAAGATTCAAGATAAAAGTCATTATTATCAAGTAGAAATTGTAACCGTGTTTTCAACACTGGAATTAAGCATAGCAGTCGGAAAATCAAGAAAGGTTTTGGCTGTGACAGATGCTGGATTTACAAAGAAAATGAGGTCTCTTATGGAATAGAAGAGGAGGACATGATTTGTCTAAGAAAAGATTGTACGAAATCGCAAAAGAACTTGGAAAAGAAAGTAAAGAAGTTGTAGCGCGTGCAAAAGAGTTGGGCTTGGATGTGAAAAGCCACTCATCAAGTGTGGAAGAAGCTGTCGCTGCAAAAATCGCTGCCAGCTTTAAGCCTGCAGCTGCTCCGAAAGAAGAAGCAAAACCTGCAGCACCAAAAGCAAGTGCAGAAAAGAAAGCCGAAAAATCTGAGCCAGCTAAACCAGCTGTAGCTAAGGAAGAGGTAAAACCAGCTGAGCCAGTTGCTCCGAAGGCAGAAAAAGTAGCAACAAAACCGCAAAGCCGTAATTTCAAGGCTGAGCGTGAAGCCCGTGCCAAAGAGCAGGCAGAACGACGCAAGCAAAATAAGGGCAATAACCGTGACCAACAACAAAACGGCAACCGTCAGAAAAATGACGGCCGTAATGGCGGAAAACAAGGTCAAGGCAACCGCGACAATCGTCGCTTTAATGATCAAGCTAAAAAACAGCAAGGTCAGCAAAATCGTGGAAACGAGCGCCGTCAACAAGAGGACAAACGTCCAAATCAAGCGACTCCACGCATTGACTTTAAAGCCCGTGCAGCAGCCCTGAAAGCAGAGCAAAACGCAGAGTACGCTCGTTCAAGCGAGGAACGTTTCAAGCAGACTCAGGCTGCCAAAGAAGCCTTGGCTCAAGCTAACAAACGCAAGGAGCCAGAGGAAATCTTTGAAGAAGCTGCTAAGTTAGCTGAACAAGCGCAACAAGTTCAAGCAGTGGTTGAAACAGCTCCTGTGAAAAAAGAAGTTGCAGTGGATACACGTCGTAAGAAGCAAGCCCGACCAGACAAAGAGCGCGATGATTATGATCACGAAGAAGATGGTCCTAGAAAACAACAAAAGAATCGAAGTAGTCAAAATCAAGTGAGAAATCAAAAGAATAGTAACTGGAATAACAACAAAAAGAACAAAAAAGGCAATAACAAGAACAACCGTAATCAGACTCCAAAACCTGTTACAGAACGTAAATTCCATGAATTGCCAACAGAATTTGAGTATACAGATGGTATGACCGTTGCGGAAATCGCAAAACGTATCAAACGTGAACCAGCTGAAATCGTTAAGAAACTCTTTATGATGGGTGTCATGGCCACACAAAACCAATCCTTGGATGGGGAAACAATTGAACTCCTCATGGTGGATTATGGTATCGAAGCCAAACAAAAGGTTGAAGTGGATAATGCCGATATCGAACGTTTCTTTGTCGAAGATGGTTATCTTAATGAAGATGAGTTGGTTGAGCGTCCACCAGTTGTAACTATCATGGGACACGTTGACCACGGTAAAACAACTCTCCTAGATACCCTTCGTAACTCTCGTGTTGCGACAGGTGAAGCAGGTGGTATCACTCAGCATATCGGTGCCTACCAAATTGTGGAAAATGGCAAGAAGATCACCTTCCTTGATACACCAGGACACGCGGCCTTTACATCGATGCGTGCGCGTGGTGCGTCTGTTACCGATATTACTATCTTGGTTGTAGCGGCAGATGACGGGGTTATGCCTCAGACTATCGAAGCCATCAACCACTCAAAAGCGGCCAACGTTCCAATCATCGTAGCCATCAACAAAATTGATAAACCAGGTGCCAACCCAGAACGTGTTATCGGTGAATTGGCAGAGCATGGAGTTATGTCAACAGCTTGGGGCGGAGATTCTGAATTTGTTGAAATCTCGGCTAAATTCAACCAAAACATCGAAGAATTGTTGGAAACAGTCCTTCTTGTGGCTGAAATCCAAGAACTCAAGGCAGACCCAACAGTTCGTGCGATTGGTACAGTTATCGAAGCGCGCTTGGATAAAGGAAAAGGTGCGGTTGCAACCCTTCTTGTGCAACAAGGTACCTTGAATGTTCAAGACCCAATCGTTGTCGGAAATACTTTCGGTCGTGTCCGTGCTATGACCAATGACCTTGGTCGTCGTGTTAAAGTTGCTGGACCATCAACACCAGTTTCAATCACAGGTTTGAACGAAGCGCCAATGGCGGGTGACCACTTTGCTGTTTACGAAGATGAAAAATCTGCGCGTGCAGCAGGTGAAGAACGTGCCAAACGTGCCCTCATGAAACAACGTCAAGCTACCCAACGTGTCAGCCTTGAAAACCTCTTTGATACCCTTAAAGCTGGTGAGCTTAAGTCAGTTAACGTTATCATAAAGGCCGACGTACAAGGTTCTGTTGAAGCCCTTTCTGCCTCACTTCAAAAAATCGATGTGGAAGGTGTCAAAGTTACCATTGTTCACTCAGCGGTCGGTGCCATCAACGAATCTGACGTGACTCTTGCCGAAGCTTCAAATGCCTTTATCGTTGGTTTCAACGTACGCCCTACACCACAAGCTCGTCAACAAGCAGAAGCTGACGATGTGGAAATCCGTCTTCACAGCATTATCTACAAGGTTATCGAAGAGATGGAAGAAGCCATGAAAGGAATGCTTGATCCAGAATTTGAAGAAAAAGTTATCGGTGAAGCAGTTATTCGTGAAACCTTCAAGGTGTCTAAAGTGGGAACTATCGGTGGATTCATGGTTATCAACGGTAAGGTTACCCGTGACTCTAAAGTCCGTGTTATCCGTGATGGTGTCGTTATCTATGACGGTGAACTTGCAAGCTTGAAACACTACAAAGACGACGTTAAGGAAGTTACAAACGGTCGTGAAGGTGGATTGATGATCGATGGCTACAATGATATCAAGATGGATGATGTGATTGAGGCCTATGTCATGGAAGAAATCAAACGATAAGATTTTTTGCTCCTTTCTTAGGTGGTGAGGGACGCAAGCAAACCGATGGTTTCATTGCTTATTTTTGAGCCTAGGGTCTCAAAAATCCCCTGTGATGGGACTGATAAATCAGTTCCATCACTTTCACCACGGCGAAAGAAGCAGATGATTTCAAATTGAACTTCGTTCCAATTTGAAATGAAAATCAATAAATTTAAAAATAGCTAGGTCTGCTGGCCTAGCTTTTGGTTCAAAGTAGAGAAAGGAATATCATGGCAAATCATTTCCGTACGGATCGTGTGGGCATGGAAATCAAGCGTGAAGTCAATGAGATTTTGCAAAAGAAAGTCCGTGATCCGCGTGTCCAAGGCGTGACCATCACAGATGTTCAGATGCTGGGTGACTTGTCTGTTGCCAAGGTTTACTACACCATTTTGAGTAACCTTGCTTCAGATAACCAGAAAGCTCAAATCGGGCTTGAAAAAGCAACTGGCACCATCAAACGTGAACTTGGTCGCAATTTGAAATTGTACAAAATCCCAGATTTGACATTCGTCAAAGACGAATCCATCGAATATGGAAATAAGATTGACGAGATGCTACGCAATCTGGATAAGAACTAAGAAGAGGGGCAACCCTCTTTTTTGGTGCTTGGATTCTTCTAGCTATTAATAGCTGTATTTGTAATTGCAAAAAACAGTTTAAAAAATTTGTAAATACCTTATAGTATGATATGATAATGTTTAATACGAATGATAAATGGAAGTAGAGATGGGCAAACAAGAGTTAGCGATGCAAGTGCTGCGACAAGTGGTGAAATTACCCATGGTCAAAGTTGATCGAGAAAAATTTTTAGTTGACAAGTTTTCTAAAGAGTTAGATCGAAAGGATATTGCTACATTATTGGAAAAAGGTCCGACCTCTTTGTTAACAAAGGAAAGCTTGGATCGAGTTGCTAAGACCTGTATTAAGGACAATGTTCTACGAGCAAGCGGGACTTCGATTTTGGCAGGTTTACCTGGTGGTATTGCCATGGCAATCACTATTCCAACAGATGTAGTTCAGTTTTATGCTTTTTCATTAAAGTTGGCCCAAGAACTAGGCTATATTTATGGATTTGATGATCTTTGGGAATCCCGTGATGAATTGAGCGAGGATGCTCAAAATACCCTCTTGCTTTATCTCGGTGTCATGCTAGGGGTAAATGGAGCAGGGGCTTTACTTCGCTCTGGAGGTGTAACAGTTGCCAAGCATGTGATGAAGACGATTCCGCAGAAAGCTTTGACAAAGACACTTTGGTATCCTATTCTGGAAAAAGTTTTGAAAATTTTTGGAGTCAGCTTGACAAAGGGAGGCTTGGCTAAGGGAATGGGAAAAGTGATTCCTATTTTAGGAGGTGTCCTTTCTGGTGGCTTAACCTTTGCGACTATGAAGCCGATGGGGGAAAGACTGCAAAAGGAATTATCCAAATTAGTTAACTATAATGAAGGGCAGCATCAAATAGATATTGATACTATCCGAAAAGAAGCTGAAATCATCGAAGGTGAGTAATATGGGACTCATAAAAATTCTAGCTAAAACTTACGGAAATTACTTTTTGACCATGCAAGGTGTAAAAGTGATGAAAACGATAAAGAAAGATGACCATGTCGTTGTCGGTCTAGGGAAACTCTTTATTGCAGACAAGTTAATGGATACGGCTCGGTGGCTCATCAAGCCAGAGGATAGAAAATGAAATTTTTTTGGAACTTCTTGCTATTCTTTTTATCAAACCGATTATTGGGATTGTGAAATTCTTGTGGATGATCATCTCTTTTGCAGTCCAATTGCTGTTTTACAAGCTATTATTTAAAATATTGGATTGGCTCTTTAAACTTATTTAGATGGTAATACAAGTCGCAGAGAACTAGCAGGAGCTCTCCTGCTAGTTTTTTAATCTCTTTCCATATGGTATAATATAAGCAGTAAAATCATTTTAGAACATACAATGGAGGTCGTCATGGACAATATCATCGATGTGTCAATTCCTGTTGCAGAAGTGGTGGACAAGCATCCAGAGGTCTTAGAGATTCTAGTGGAGTTGGGTTTTAAACCCCTTGCCAATCCCTTAATGCGCAATACAGTTGGTCGTAAAGTATCGCTTAAGCAGGGTTCTAAGCTTGAAGGAACTCCTATGGACAAGATTGTTCGCACACTGGAAGCAAACGGCTACGAAGTGATTGGGTTAGACTAATGGCAGATGAACGGATTCATATCCTACGGGATATTTTGTTAGAATTGCACAATGGCGCCTCTCCTGAGTCGGTTCAGGAGCGCTTTGATGCGACCTTTACAGGTGTTTCAGCCATCGAGATTTCCCTTATGGAGCACGAGCTGATGAACTCAGACTCAGGTGTCACCTTTGAAGATGTCATGGAACTCTGTGATGTCCATGCTAATCTTTTTAAAAATGCTGTTAAGGGTGTCGAAGTTGCAGATACTGAGCATCCAGGCCACCCAGTTCGTGTCTTCAAGGAAGAAAATCTGGCCCTCCGTGCGGCCTTGATTCGCATTCGGAGATTGTTAGATACCTATGAGTCCATGGAAGATGAAGAAATGCTTGCGGAGATGCGCAAGGGCTTGGTGCGTCAGATGGGACTTGTGGGGCAATTTGACATCCATTACCAACGTAAGGAAGAACTCTTCTTTCCTATCATGGAGCGTTATGGACACGATTCACCTCCCAAAGTTATGTGGGGAGTGGATGACCAGATTAGGGAACTCTTTCAAACAGCTTTAGCGACAGCCAAGTCACTACCAGAAGTGTCGATTAGCACTGTAAAGGAAACTTTTGAAGCCTTTGCGACAGAGTTTGAAAGTATGATTTTCAAGGAAGAGTCCATCCTTCTCATGATTCTCCTTGAGTCCTTCACCCAAGATGACTGGCTTCAGATAGCGGAGGAGAGCGATGCCTATGGCTATGCTATCATCCGTCCGTCTGAGAAATGGGTGCCAGAACGACAGAGTTTTGTTGAGGAAAAGATTGCAGAGGAGCCCGTGCAGCTAAACACTGCTGAAGGTCAAATTCAGCAAGTTATCGATACGCCAGAAGGACAGTTTACCATTACCTTTACCCCTAAGGAAAAGGAAGCGGTGCTGGACCGCCATAGTCCACAGGCTTTTGGCAATGGCTATCTCTCAGTCGAGCAGGCCAATCTGATCCTCAATCACCTCCCCATGGAGATTACCTTTGTCAATAAAGACGATATTTTCCAGTATTACAATGACAATACGCCAGCTGATGAGATGATTTTCAAACGGACGCCGTCCCAAGTTGGGCGCAATGTCGAACTCTGTCATCCACCTAAGTACTTGGATAAGGTAAAGACCATCATGAAGGGGCTTCGTGAGGGAAGCAAAGACAAGTATGAAATGTGGTTCAAGTCTGAGTCGCGAGGTAAGTTTGTCCACATCACCTACGCAGCAGTGCACGATGAAAACGGAGAATTCCAAGGTGTGCTGGAATACGTTCAGGATATCCAGCCCTATCGTGAGATTGATACGGACTATTTCCGTGGATTAGAATAAGGAGAAAAAATGAGTTACGAACAAGAATTTATGAAGGAATTTGAAGCTTGGGTCAATACCCAAATCATGATTAACGACATGGCGCACAAGGAAAGTCAAAAAGTTTACGAAGAAGACCAGGACGAGCGTGCCAAAGATGCCATGATTCGTTATGAGAGCCGCTTGGATGCTTATCAGTTCTTGCTTGGTAAGTTTGAAAACTTCAAGGCAGGCAAGGGATTCCATGATTTACCAGAGGGATTGTTTGGTGAGCGGAATTATTAAATGAGATAGATTCTTGATTTTTTACTAAAATCTTGATAGAATATTTGTATTAAATCCTTGTCAGAGCAGGGGTTTTTTATTGAAAGGATTTTATCATGTCAAAGAAACTCAATCGTAAAAAACAATTACGAAATAGCCTCCGTCGCGCAGGTGCCTTTTCAAGTACTGTGACTAAGGTTGTAGAAGAGACAAAAAAAGTCGTAAAACGTGCAGAGCAATCAGCGATCGAAGCTGGTAAGGCTGTTTCTAAAAAAGTTGAACAAGCAGTAGAAGCTACCAAAGAGCAAGCTCAAAAAGTAACCAATTCTGTAGAAGATTTTGCAGCAAACTTGGGTGGACTTCCACTTGATCGTGCCAAAACTTTCTACGATGAAGGAATCAAGTCTGCTTCAGATTTCAAAAACTGGACTGAAAAAGAACTCCTTGCCTTGAAAGGAATCGGCCCAGCTACCATCAAGAAATTGAAAGAAAATGGTATCAAGTTCAAGTAATCTTTCTTGTCCCTTGCATTTCCGAAAAAATCTTGCTACAATAGAGCCATTAGAGGTGTTTTGAATCCCACATTTTACAGAAAGTGGCGGTGCTGAGAAGTCCACAAATGTGTCAAAACTAGTTGCTAATGGCTGAAAATGAAATAAAAGTGTCTTTTTGTTTTAAAGACGAGAGTTGCGGGCAACTGCCCGAAATTGGGTGGTACCGCGGATAAATACATTCGTCCCTGTCATGTAGATGGCAGGGATTTTCTTTTGCGTCTTAGTAAAAGGAGGTTGTTATGAAGCAATCTTTTAAAACAAGTAAACTCTATTATGGTTTTCCTATCTTCATTTTGGGGTATCAGGATCAGAATTTTGGACACAATATTACGACCTGTAGCTCCTCTTATAGCTTGGGAGATTGGCTAGTCATTGGTGTCGGAGCTGAGGAAAATGCGGCTGAGCAAATCAAGCATTATCAACAGTTCACTGTGAATATCCCTGATGAAAATCTCATGCTCGAGATGGAGCAGGCTGGTTTTATCAGTCATCGAGAGAAATTGAAACACCTGGGACTAGACTACGAGATTTCTGAACGAACTCAGGCACCGATTTTAGAGGTTTGTCCAGTCGTATTGGACTGTCAGGTAGATCGGATTATCGAGGGAGATGGAATCTGCCACATCTTTGCTAAGATTCTGGACCGACTGGCTAATCCTGAACTCTTGGATGATAAGGGACATTTTAAAAATGACCGTTTTTCACCGATTTACTTTATGGGGGACGGTCACCAGCGCGTCTATCGTTATCTGGACAAGCGTGTAGATATTAAGGGGAGCTTCATTAAGAAAGCGAGGAAAAAGGATGGCAAGAACTGAACTGCCAGAACGCTTGGAAACAGAACGTCTCGTTTTACGAGTCCGTACTGTGGCGGATGCTGAGGATATCTTTGACTATGCTAGTCGTCCGGAAGTCTCTTACCCAGCAGGCTTTCTACCCGTCAAGACCTTGGAAGATGAAATTTACTATCTGGAGCATATCCTACCCGAGCGCAATCAAAAGGAAAATCTCCCAGCAGGTTATGGAATTGTGCCCAAAGGGACTAATAATGTTATCGGTTCTGTTGACTTCAATCACCGCCACGAGGACGATGTGCTGGAGATTGGTTATACCTTGCACCCAGACTATTGGGGTCGAGGTTATGTTCCAGAAGCAGCGTGTGCCTTGATTGATCTAGCTTTTAAAGAACTTGGTCTTCACAAGATTGAACTAACTTGCTTTGGATATAACCTTCAAAGTCAACGAGTCGCGGAAAAGCTTGGCTTTACCCTTGAAGCTCGCATAAGAGACCGCAAAGATGCTCAAGGCAACCGCTGTGATGATTTGAGATATGGCTTGCTGAGGAGTGAGTGGGAGGTAATTTGATGCATCTTTTCATCATTGGTGCTCCAGCCTCAGGAAAAATGACGATTGGTCAAGAACTGTCTCGACTGACGGATTCTACCCTATTTTATAACCATCAAGCCATCGATTTTGCACTAGAAATCTATCAGGACTATACAGAGGAGATGTGGGAATTTGTTCGTGGAATTACCTTTTCTTTCCTTGGAGCAAGTGCAAGAAATCAGCGATCAGTAATTTTAACAGACGTAATTGATTTTTCAAATCAGTACCAGCTGCTGTATTTGAAGCAAATTCAGGATTTGTTGGATGACTATCATCAAGAGATTCTTTTTGTGGAGTTGGAAACAAGTCTTGAGGAGCGCTTACATCGAAATCAAACGGAGAACCGGTTGAAGCACAAGCCCTTGAAACGGCATATTGAGGTATCTGAAAGAGAAATTTTAGAGACCGCTGAAACACTTCAATTAAATTCCCAACATCAACCGAATGAGCTGCACCACTATTTTAAAATAAATAATACGAATTTGTCTGCAGAAGAAGCTGCTAAGCAAATTCAAAATAAAATGAATACAATAGAGAAAGGACAAACACATGTCTAAAGAACTTTCACCTAAATATAATCCAGCCGAGGTTGAGGCTGGTCGTTACCAAAAATGGCTTGATGCTGATGTTTTCAAGCCTTCAGGGGATCAAAAGGCTAAGCCTTATTCGATCGTTATTCCACCACCAAACGTAACTGGTAAACTTCACCTTGGTCACGCTTGGGATACAACTCTTCAAGATATCATTATCCGTCAAAAACGTATGCAAGGTTTTGACACGCTTTGGCTTCCAGGTATGGACCACGCTGGTATTGCCACTCAGGCTAAGGTTGAGGAGCGCTTGCGTGGCGAGGGGATTAGCCGTTATGACCTCGGCCGTGAGAAATTCCTCGATAAGGTCTGGGAATGGAAAGATGAATATGCCACTACCATCAAGGAACAATGGGGCAAGATGGGGCTCTCTGTAGACTACTCTCGTGAGCGTTTCACTCTTGACGAAGGTTTGTCAAAAGCCGTTCGTAAGGTTTTTGTGGACCTTTACAAGAAAGGTTGGATCTACCGTGGTGAATTTATTATCAACTGGGACCCAGCAGCTCGCACAGCCCTTTCTGATATCGAGGTTATCCACAAGGATGTCGAAGGTGCCTTCTACCACATGAACTACATGCTGGAAGACGGTTCACGCGCCCTTGAAGTGGCAACAACTCGTCCTGAGACTATGTTTGGGGACGTTGCCGTTGCGGTCAATCCAGAAGACCCACGCTACAAGGACTTGATTGGTCAAAACGTCATCCTTCCAATCGCTAACAAACTCATCCCAATCGTTGGAGACGAACACGCAGATCCTGAATTTGGTACTGGTGTCGTGAAAATCACGCCTGCCCACGATCCAAACGACTTCTTGGTTGGTCAACGTCACAACTTGCCACAAGTCAACGTCATGAACGACGACGGAACCATGAATGAGCTTGCCTTCGAATTCGCCGGCATGGATCGTTTTGAAGCCCGTAAAGCAGTCGTTGCTAAGTTGGAAGAAATCGGTGCCCTCGTCAAAATCGAAAAACGTGTCCACAGTGTTGGTCACTCTGAGCGTACAGGTGTAGTGGTTGAGCCACGCTTGTCTACTCAATGGTTCGTCAAGATGGACCAATTGGCTAAGAACGCCATTGCCAACCAAGACACAGACGACAAGGTAGAATTCTACCCACCTCGTTTCAATGATACCTTCCTCCAATGGATGGAAAATGTCCACGACTGGGTCATCTCTCGTCAGCTATGGTGGGGTCACCAAATCCCTGCTTGGTACAATGCCGAGGGTGAAATGTACGTTGGCGAAGAAGCTCCAGAAGGCGACGGTTGGACTCAGGACGAAGACGTCTTGGATACTTGGTTCAGTTCTGCCCTTTGGCCATTCTCTACCATGGGCTGGCCGGATGTCGACTCAGAAGACTTCAAACGTTATTATCCAACATCAACTTTGGTGACTGGTTATGATATTATCCCGTTCTGGGTATCTCGAATGATTTTCCAAGGTTTGGAATTTACTGGCAAATCGCCATTCAAAAATGCATTGATTCATGGTCTGATTCGTGACGAGGAAGGCCGTAAAATGTCTAAATCTCTCGGTAACGGGATTGACCCGATGGATGTTATTGATAAGTACGGAACAGATAGCCTGCGTTGGTTCCTTTCAAACGGTTCTGCACCAGGTCAAGACGTGCGCTTCTCTTACGAGAAAATGGATGCTTCATGGAACTTCATTAACAAGATCTGGAACATCTCTCGCTACATCCTCATGAACAATGAAGGCTTGACCCTTGAGCAAGCAACTGCCAATGTGGAAAAAGTTGTCAACAAGGAAGCTGGTAATGTCACAGACCGCTGGATTCTCCACAACCTTAATGAAACCATCGGCAAAGTCACTGAAAACTTTGACAAGTTTGAGTTTGGTGTCGCTGGACACATCCTCTACAACTTCATTTGGGATGAATTTGCGGACTGGTACGTTGAGTTGACTAAGGAAGTCCTTTATAGCGACAACGAAGAAGAGAAAGTTATCACACGCTCTGTTCTCCTTTACACTTTGGACAAGATCCTTCGTCTCCTTCACCCAATTATGCCATTCGTGACAGAGGAAATCTTTGGACAAATCTCAGAAGGCTCTATCGTTACAGCAGAATACCCAACTGTCAATCCAGCCTTTGAAGATCTTGCTGCTCACACAGGAGTAGAAAGCCTCAAAGACTTGATCCGTGCTGTTCGTAATGCGCGTGCGGAAGTAAACGTAGCTCCAAGCAAACCTATCACAATCCTTGTTAAGACAAGCGATAGCGACTTGGAAACCTTCTTTAACAGCAATGTCAACTACATCAAACGCTTCACAAATCCAGAACACTTGGAAATCGCATCAAACATCCCTGCACCTGAACTCGCAATGTCAAGCGTCATCACAGGAGCAGAAATCTACTTGCCACTGGCAGACCTCTTCAATGTCGAAGAAGAACTAGCTCGCCTCGACAAGGAACTGGCTAAATGGCAAAAAGAACTGGATATGGTTGGTAAGAAACTCTCTAACGAACGTTTCGTAGCCAATGCCAAACCAGAAGTCGTCCAAAAAGAACGCGACAAACAAGCCGACTACCAAGCCAAATACGACGCGACCGTAGCACGTATTGATGAGATGAAGAAACTGGTTAAATAAACATAGAAACACGGTGATGAGCCGTGTTTTTTGGTATAATGAAATTGAAAATTGATAAGAAGGAAAAGTAATTTTGAGAAAAACACTTCAAGATTTAATTAATAATTCTATTGTTTTGAAATATAAGTTACCTTTTAATTTCACAAACGGTAAGGGAAGTTCAATTTCTATAAATAAAAGCAATTTAACAAGTAAAGGGAAAAATGAGTACTGCTTTGAAGGTAATGATAATGATATTTCAAAAATTATTTATAATGGAATAATTGAATTTGCTGAAAATGAATCTGAGATTGACTATAGTAAATTAGATAGAGAACAAACAAAGGCAATTAAACTTAAACTGAGGTATGATAAAGAGGATGAATCTTCAACCAAACTTCAATATGGATTTTATGGTGAAGTACTTTTAGATTTATTTTTAAGAAATTATTTCCATACGGATGTTTTAATTGCTAGAGGTTATTTTTATTCTCCTCTTGAAAAAGCTGAAGCAAAAGGATTTGATGCGTTTCATTTAGTGGATAATAATGGAATCTTGGAACTTTGGTTTGGTGAAGCTAAGTTCCATAAAAAATTTTCCTCAGGGATTAAATCTGTTATTTCTAAAATGAATAGCTCACTTTCAGATAGTTATTTAAATGATCACTTATACGCAATTATTAAAGAAAAAAAGAATATTTCTAAGTCGCATACTACTTTAGATACTATAATAGAAAGTTGGGAAGACAATCCTGAAATTATTCTTATAGACGAATTAACAGCTAACCATATCGAATTAATATATCCTATTTTTATAGCATATCAGAAACAAGGTACTTTTAGTTATGAAAAGTCAATTGATTCTTGTGTGAAGAAAATTAATGATGAGCTGTCTAAATCCACAGTTATGCCGGCTGTAAAAATTAATCTAAGTATTTTTGTAATGCTATTACCTGTTGATGATTCTAATAAATTAAAGGAAGAAGTGATTGAATGGATAGAAACGAAAGAACCGCTTATCTAATCAAAGAATTAAATTTATATAAGCGATACCCTGAAAGAAGAGGTACCTTTATCAAGACAACTTGTGACTATTACGACGCTGTAAAAAAAGACGAACTTACAAGTAGTGATTTAAATTTCTTGCGTTATATAGCAAATGAAGCTGGAGTACCACAATACTTTGAGCTACTTGAAAGAAAATATCAAGAAGGTAATGAAATAAATCCAGAGGATATGAATTTATTATCCATGAGTTCATTTTTAAATGAAGCGAATTTAATCGTAAATGATTATATGCTACATAAATATCAAAAAGAAGTTTTAGAATTATTCGAAATTAATTTAGTTAATAGATATGTTCTCTCTGCTCCAACTTCTTTTGGTAAAACTTTTATTGTTTATACTATTATAAAGAAAATGGATTATTCTAATATACTATTAGTTTTTCCTACGATTAGTCTGTTATCTGAAAATTATTTAAAGTTACAAAATGATGAATTTTTTTCTTCGTATAAAATACATACTCTAAGTGAAATAAACGAGGACGAACTTGGAGAAAAAAATATTTTTATATATACTCCTGAAAGATATCTCTCGTTTTTAGATAATAATACTAGTTATTTTGATTTTACTTTTGTGGATGAAATATATAAAATAGACAACGACTTTATTTTAGATAATGACACTCCAGAAGAAAATGAACGAGATATTGCTTATAGACTTGCTTTAGAATTTGCTTGCCAAAATAGTAAAGATATTTTACTCGCTGGACCTTATATTCAATTTCAGGAACCAGATGCAGAAAGAAATTCATTCAATAATTTTGTTAGAGTTAATAAATTTACAATTCTTGAATATAATGATGTTGAGATTGTATCTAAGAACATTACACATATTGATAGAAATAAGTTTGAACTTGGAAATATTAAATATAAATTAAATGTAGGTACTTCGTCCTTACAAGATAAAGTAGTACAAACTATTGTAAAGATAGAAGGTAATACTCTAATTTATTGTGGAAGCAAGCCAGATGTAGAGAGATTTGCTAATCATATGTTGAAAAATGAAGAATATCTTTCGCTTTTGTCAGAAAAAGAGTCCAAAGAAGATAATGAACTGTTTTCTATTTTTTTAAAACATATAGAAGAGAAATTTGGATCAGATTGGATTTTATATAAAGCACTTGAAAAGAGAATTGGGCTCCATCATGCAGGAATACCAAAATATCTTCAGAATGAAATAATTAATTTGTTTAATAGTGGGCAACTATTGTGTCTTTTTTCGACAACAACAATTACTGAAGGAGTCAATACAACTGCAAAGAATTTGATTGTTACTGCAGTAAAAAAAGGAAGGAAGCCATTAAAACAGTTTGATGCCAAAAACATTGCTGGGAGATCTGGTCGATTTAATGTCCATTATAGTGGTAATGTTATTGATTTAACAAAAGAATTTGAAACTATCATTAATTCGCAACAAGATGAAATTGAACATAAAAATTATGATAATTACCACAATAAAACTGACATTGATTTAGAAGTGACTCTGGATGAATTTTTGACAGATGATGATAAAAGGTTTAAAGATGAAATTAATAAGGCAAAACAAGACTCAGGACTACCAGATTTTATTTTTCAATCATATAGAATTATAGGCCCTTTGGAAAAAATCTTGATTTATAATCGAATAAAAGTAATGTCCGAGGTTGAATTTCGTAAAATTGATCGATTAAAGCAAGTATTAAGTCTAAGCAACGGTACAAAAATTCATTGGGAAGGTTTTCAAACAGTAGTTGATATTTGTCGCCAATTTATTTTTAATTCCGAGTTGAAACAGATAATAGAAGCTAAAGTAGGTAATAAAAATCATTCTTTAATTGTAGTACAACTGTCAGGATTTTTAGAAAAAGGCTTTTTAGGAACTGTTGATTATTACGTTAAACAGCAGAATTACAGTAAAGATAAAGCAATTAGTCAAACTTCTAAATTAATCTATACAATATTTAAATATCATCTTGTAAAGTATTTAGGTGTATTTGATTTGCTATATAGATTCCATTATTCAAAGGTTTACAGAAGAAACTTTGATGATGTTACTGGGATTAAAATTCTTCTGCAAAAGCTAGAGTATAATGCTCTGACTGATATTGGGCGCCAATTGAGTGATTATGGAGTTCCTTTTGAATTAGTAAAATATTATGATGGAAGTGTAACTACTAAAAATTTTGATTTATATGAAAGTTATGTAGATAGAAGAATACAAAGATTACTTGAATAAAAGATAAGACTGGGCAAAAACTCAATTTCAGGAGAAAATGAAGCAAATCTTCCCACAATAAAACGCATAGTATCAAGGTTTTTCAATACCTGATATTATGCGTTTTTGATTTTAGAGACTTTTTTTGCCCAGCATCATCTTAGTAATTATATTTAGATAATCGTAAATAAAATATCAGTAGGAGTAGTCCATTCTACTCTGATTCTTGTCCCAACGGTTACGTTCATTTGATTGAACCAGTTGTTAAAGGCTTTCAAGTTACCTTTACCAGAAAGATTTTTAGCATAGGGATCTCCTGCTTGAGAATTCCCTGATACTTTTACTACTCCATCGAAGTAGCCATCTGTCGACTTAGCATTAAATATATTCTGCCCTAAAATATCTATTCCTTGAGTGTGATTGGAATTATAAATTCTAAATTGATGAGCTACTGAACTTGGAATTGGGATATAACATTCTCCTGTTATCTGAGGACGAGAATTTGTATTCCTGTATGTGCCCCAGTCAATATTAGTTTTTTTAAGTTCTACTATGAATTGATCTCCTTGTTTTGGCATTATGCACCTCCTTAAGTTTATATGTTCATTATATCATATATGTTTGGAAAATGTTTATATTTCAGTATTAATTTAAAAATGATATACTAGTATAGTTAAACAAATTTCTTAGAAAGCAGGTTACTACATGACAAATTCTGTAAGTTCGAACCGACCTGAGAAGTACAACATTGCAGCTTTCTTCTCAGGTGTTGGGGGAATTGAGTTGGGATTTGAACAGACCAACGAGTTCAGAGTGGTGTATGCCAATGAATTTGATAAGTATGCGCGTCGGACTTATCAGTTAAACCATCCAGATACTTATTTGGATGGTCGTGATATTCACGCTGTTCAGCCAGAGGATATTCCAGCTGAGCGCGTGGATGTGGTTATGGGAGGTTTCCCTTGTCAGGCCTTTAGTATTGCGGGTTATCGCAAGGGCTTTGATGATGATCGTGGCGATCTTTTCTTCGAATTGCTTCGGATGATTGAGGGATGCAAACCTCGTGCTATTTTCATCGAAAACGTCAAAAACATGATAGGTCATGACCATGGAAATACATTTAAGGTTATTCGTGAAGCCTTGACCGAGAACAACTACTTTATAAAGTGGAAGGTTCTCAACGGGAAAGACTACGGAAATATCCCACAAAACCGTGAGCGGATTTATATTGTTGGTTTTGATACCAAGGAAGCTTATGACTTGTTTGAATTTCCAGAGGAAATCAAGCTGACTACGACTCTTCAGGATGTGATTAACTTTGGTGATAAGCTAGACGAGGTCTATTACTACCGTGATGGGAAGCAGAATTTCTACGACCAGTTAAAATTTGAAGTTACCAGTCAAGACACGGTCTACCAGTGGCGTCGTCAATACGTTCGAGAAAACAAGAACGGTGTTGTACCTACTTTGACAGCCAATATGGGAACAGGTGGACACAATGTTCCATTGATTCTAACAGATAGTGGCGAGATTCGTAAGTTGACTCCCAAAGAAACCTTTAATGTCCAAGGTTACCCTAAGTCCTTTAAAATCCCAGAAGGGGTTTCCAATGGTCAGCTCTACAAGCAGGCTGGAAATAGCGTAGTCGTTCCCGTGATTAAACGTATCGCGGAAAATGTTGCCAAGGCTTTAAATGAAAGCCAAGGGCGATCTCAACTTGCACGCTCAGGAAAAATTGCCATTATCTACACCAAGATGAATGGACAATTTGAAGGGCAGTCCTATGTCAAGGACTTTGTAGATAGCTATGATCAAGCTCTTGAAAAAATCAAGTCTTATGACGATGGTTTAGCTCTTCTGTCTGGTGAAGATTATTTAAAATTGGTTAAAAAACGAGGAAATCTCGAATTTTACAGTATTAATTAACGAATATATAAGAGGGTTAGTGAAAAACTAATCTTCTTTTGATATACTGAAAATAGAAAAGAGGGTGCTTATGTGGGAACATCTAAAGTCTGAACAAAAAGACAAATACAAAACCTTAATTACCAACTTCGCTAGCTTGAGCCAAGCTTTCTCTCAAAAGGCTGAATCCGACGATGAGGGACAAACAGAGAATTATGTTGCTCCAATTGTTAATTCTAAATTTCAAGAGACTGTTTTCCAGAAGGCTTTTAATGCTGTTGGGGAAGATATTGCCAATACTTCCTATGATGCCTCTGTCGTTGTGGATGAAAATCATAAATACCTAGTGGGTATCAAATCTTTTGGAATCAATTCTGGAGACCAAAAAATTGCTCAGTTTAAGAAAGACTCACAAGATTGGACGGAATTGTTGGGTGATATCAAATTCCATGCAGATATCTCAGCAGATAAAGAAACAGCAGACAAGAAAAACTATCAACGCTATGAAGAGTTGGCACGAAAGATTGCGACCTTAAGAAATCAGAGAATCGAATCTTCTAAGGCACAAATTAAGGGTTTTAACTCAGATTCGGTCAATGTTGAAGCTGTTTATCACGTTCTGATGCCGACACCAAAGGGAGAAAATCCTAGGATTTTTGTTGGTGAGACGACTTATTTACCAGTTGATATTGATAATCTAGTCATTGAAGGATCAACTACCAAAAACAATCCAACCAATTTTCGCTTTACAGATGGGAAACACCACTACAAGTACACAGCAGCTGACAGTCAGCTCCACATGACTTTTAATAATAAAGACATTATTGTAGACACTTGGGACGTCCATTATATTGAAGATCCTTTTTCGCTATTTGAAAATCTTCATTTACTGACAGCTGAAAAGGATAAAACTGATATCTTAGAGACAGTGTCTTGGGCTATCACAGATAAACATGGAAATGTGGAAGAAAACTCTGGCTTCAATGCCTTTAATGGTGGTTCAAAATTAGCTAAAAAAGATCGTCTGCCACGAATTTTAAAGATTCAGGAAAAATTCAAAGACAGTCTGGCTCCAGAAGAACTAGCTTTTGTGACCTTCTCTTTAGAGGAAATTCTCTTGAAAAAGTGGACTAGCAAGGAAGAAAAAGCTCAGATGAAGGCGATTCGTGAGGACTTGATTCACTTTGTCCACAATACTGGCAATAAAAAACTCATCAAAGAGATTGAACAGCTGGTTTATCGTCCAGTTAGTGAAGTTTACATTCCTCTGCCAGACTCTAAGAACTTTCATGACGAAAGGCCAGACTTCTTTGGTCCTGGATTTGGGGCTTTTGAGCCTGGAACTAAAAAATTAGCTCTATCTAAAGAAGAAAGAACTTTTAAACTACGCTTTTTATCTTCTGGTGATGTTATTAACGCCTATATAAATCAAGAAGCTGGAAAGGCAATTCAGTCAACTGACAAGCAAGAAATTCTTGGCAGCTGGATTTTACGAGGAGTCTTCCAGTTGAAAGAACGTGAAGTCTTAACAGGTCAACGACTCAATGAACTGGAAATCAACGGTATTCGTTTGACTAAGTTTAAAAATGGGGAAATTGGTATTGAATTCATCTGGATTGATACTGAAAATCCACCTAGTGATGCCATAGGCTGGGTAGCAAAGAAATAAAAAGTCCTGTCACTTTCTCCCATTTAACCTTTGACTATTCTGCAAAATTATCGTAAAATAAAGAGTAAATGATAAAATGAGGTCAGAGTCTGTTCGCTCTGGCGATACTAGTATAAATGAGGAGAAACGCTTTGGAATTAGAAGTATTTGCTGGGCAAGAAAAAAGTGAACTATCTATGATTGAGGTAGCGCGTGCTATCTTGGAACTTCGTGGTCGCGATCATGAGATGCATTTTAGCGATCTTGTAAACGAAATTCAAAACTACCTTGGAACATCAAACAGCGATATCCGCGAAGCTTTGCCTTTGTTCTACACAGAGTTAAACTTTGACGGTAGCTTCATCTCACTTGGAGACAACAAATGGGGGCTTCGTTCATGGTATGGTGTGGACGAAATTGACGAAGAAATCATCGCTCTTGAAGAAAATGACGACGATGAAGTGGCACCGAAAGCTAAGAAAAAACGTGTCAATGCCTTCATGGATGGTGATTCAGATGCCATTGACTACAATGCAGATGATCCAGAAGACGAAGATGCATACGAAGCAGATCCAGCTCTTTCATACGATGATGAAAATCCAGATGATGAGAAAAACGAAGTGGAAGCTTATGATGCAGAAATCAACGAAATCGCCCCAGATGACTTGGGTGAAGACGTGGATCTTAACGAAGAAGACGACGAGTTTTCAGATGATGATACTGAAAACATCGAGGAATAAAAGTTAGCTATTGACAATTATCCTATTTTTAGGTATCATATTGTTCGGGCACCTCTTTTAGAGGTCGGGGCTCCCTAGTTCTTAGGGAGCTATTTTTGTTTTTTCAAGAAGTTATCTTCTTGTATTTTATCCTCAATGAAAATCAAAGAGCAAACTAGGAAACTAGCCGCAGGTTGCTCAAAGCA
>NZ_JVLX01000023.1:0-269 GCF_001070815.1 Streptococcus pseudopneumoniae
TGAAACCTGAAGTTCCTGTAGCCTCCTTAGTGAATGTGACAACGTAGTTATAATCTTTTCCATTATTTTTAGAGAGATAGTCTTCTTTAACAGTATAACCACGTTTACGTAATTCCTCTTTCTTGGCATCAACTTGGTTCTTGACTGCTGCTTTTACTTGATCATCTGTTGAACCTTCCGCGATTTCAAGAGGAGTTCCATTGATATCTCCCAGAAAACCTGCAATATCTTTCATTTTATCAAAGTTATAAAATACATTTACTTTGACC
>NZ_JVLX01000024.1:0-4897 GCF_001070815.1 Streptococcus pseudopneumoniae
TGATACTCAATGAAAATCAAAGAGCAAACTAGGAAGCTAGCCGCAGGTTGCTCATAGCACTGCTTTGAGGTTGCAGATAGAACTGACGAAGTCAGTACCCATACCTACGGTAAGGCGAAGCTGACGTGGTTTGAAGAGATTTTCGAAGAGTATAACTAAAAAACTATCTGACCTTAACTTAAAGCCAGATAGTTCATCGTTTTTATTTTTCAGCTGTGAGGGCAGCCATTGTGATGTAGTTGTATGGTTTGTTAAAGTGTGGCAAGAAGAATAGGTCTGTCAATGCCAATTTATCAATTGTCACATGCTCTTGGATAGCAAGTGAGAACATGTGGATTCCCATGCTGATTGCAGAATCGTGTGAAACCATTTGTGCACCAAGAATTTCACGGCTATCTTTGTCAAAGACAATCTTGATGGCAACTTCATGATTGTCATGCTTCATAAATTCTGGTTTTTGAAGATCGTTAAAGCCTGTTTCAGTTGCATTGTAACCAGCAGCTTTAGCTTTTTCAAGAGTCAAACCAGTTGAAACCATGTGAAGACCGTAGATTGAGATACCGTTTGATCCTTGAACACCGATTCCTTCCAATTCATGTCCACATGCGTTATATGCACCAACGATACCAGTACGAACAGCGTTTGAAGCAAGCGCAATGTAGCTAGTGTCTTTACGAGCGTTGTCATAAACAGTCGCACAGTCACCTACTGCGTAAACGCCTGGGATAGATGTTTCTTGTTTTTTGTCTACAAGGAAGGCACCGTTACGGAAGAGTTCAATTTTTCCATCAGCAAGGGCTGTGTTTGGACGGAAACCAACTGCAAGGATAACCATATCCACATCAAAAGTTTCTTTATCAGTAATCAAGCGTTCAACTTTACCGTCACCCTCGATTGCTTTAACAGTTTGACCAAGCGCCAAGCGGATGTTGTGGTCTTCCAAGTTCTTCGCCATCATTTGTGTGAAGTCTTTGTCATAGTAACCGTTCAAAACAGTATCAACGATATCAACAAGGACAACTTCTTTTCCAAGACGTTCAAAGGCTTCAGCAAGTTCAACACCGATATAACCACCACCAACAACGGCGATTCGGTCAAGGTGTTGACTCTTATCAGACAATTTGTGAATCACTTCTTCAGCGTTTTGGTACAATTTCACAAATTGTACGTTTTCAAGAGTTGCTTTAAATTCACGGTTTCCTTTAACAATTTCAACACCTTCGATTGGTGGCAAGATTGGTGTAGAACCTGTAGCGAAAATCAATTTTTCATATGATTCTTTGTGCTCTTTTCCTTCAACTTCCGCTGTAACTACTTTGTTATCATAGTCTATTGAAAGAACTGGTGAATTCATGTATACCTTAGCACCTTTAGCTTCCAATTTTTCTTTATCAGAATAGAACAAGCCTTCAGCACCGTCAATTTGTTCACCAATCCAGAGGGCCATTCCACATCCTAGGAAAGAAATGTTAGAGTTTTGGTCAAATACAACGATTTCGTTCTCATTTCCAAAGTTATCCAACATAGTGTTAATACATGCTGTACCAGCGTGGTTAGCACCAACTACAACGATTTTACTCATAGAAAAATTCCTACCTTCAATTTTAAATTTACCTTTCTAGTATAACATTTACTGTTAGCGTTTACAAGAGTTTAGCTAATTTTCCCGTTTTTTTTGTAAAAAAATGTAAATAATCTGTATTTTATCAGTCTTTCTTACAATTACTCTTTATTTTCTGAGCATATTTCTTGACAAGTTTACAAATTTTATTTGTGAAAACGCTGACTTTATGGTATGCTAGTATCATGAAAAGAAAATGTAAGGGGTTAAATTTAATATAAATTTACTATATTTCAGTCTTCTTTTCATAAAAGAAAGGAGTTGGTAGCTTGCCTCTTAGTTCACATTCCGAACGGCTAATGGGGACTACTATCACTATTTCATTAGTAGATGAGCGAGCCGATAGCTTGATCCAGAAATCCTTTGATTTACTCAGAGAGCTCGAATACCGCTTCAATGCCAATAGCCAAGAATCTGAGTTGATGGAAATCAATCATCAAGCTGGAATAGCCCCCGTCAAGGTTCATCCAGACCTGTTCGAACTGATTTCACTTGGATTAGAGCATAGCCTAGCGCCATCTAGCCATCTCAATATCAGCATTGGTCCCTTGATTCAAACCTGGCGTATCGGTTTTTCAGATGCCAAAGTTGCCCAGCCTCAAGAAATCGAATCAATTCTCCCTTTAATCAATCCTCATTATATCGAGTTAGATTCTTCTACTTCTACTGTGTTTCTAAAACAGAAAGGAATGAAGATAGACCTAGGTTGTTTAGCCAAGGGTTATAGTGCGGATAAAGTTGCTCAATTTCTGAGAAAAGAGGGAGTGACATCTGCCTTGATTAATCTGGGAGGGAATATCCTGACTATTGGAAAAAATCAGGCAAGAGGGGATCAGCCTTGGCAAATTGGGATTCAAGACCCAGCCAATCCGAGGGGAAATCACTTAATGACCATCCCTGTTGTCAATAAATCTGTCGTGACTTCAGGCATTTATGAACGTCACCTGACTGTCGATGGAAAAGATTACCATCATATTTTTGACAGCCAAACAGGTTATCCTGTTGAAACGGAACTAGCGAGTCTAACAATCATCTCTGATAAATCAGTTGATGGTGAAATCTGGACAACTCGTCTATTTGGAGAAAGACCTGCTTCTATCCTCTGGCAAGTCGAAAGTTTGGAGGGCATCGAAGCTATCCTCATCGATAAGGAAGGTCACCTAAGCTGTTCTTCAGGAATTCCTACTCTATAGAAACAAATGTTTCAATGGAGTTTTAAAATTGTATTATGTAAAAAGAGAAAGGAAATCTCATGTTAAAACTTATTGCTATTGTTGGAACAAATTCAAAACGTTCTACAAACCGCCAATTGCTTCAATACATGCAAAAACACTTTGCTGAAAAAGCTGAAATTGAACTTGTTGAAATTAAAGACATTCCTGTCTTCAACAAACCAGCTGACAAGCAAGTACCTGCTGAAATTTTAGAAATTGCTGCTAAAATTGAAGAGGCAGATGGCGTTATTATTGGTACTCCTGAGTATGACCACTCTATCCCAGCTGTTTTGATGAGCGCTCTTGCTTGGTTGTCTTATGGTATCTATCCACTTTTGAACAAACCAATCATGATTACAGGTGCTTCATATGGTACGCTTGGTTCATCACGTGCCCAATTACAACTTCGCCAAATCTTGAATGCCCCAGAAATCAAAGCAAGTGTCCTTCCAGATGAATTCTTGCTTTCACATTCTCTTCAAGCCTTCAATCCAAGTGGAGATCTAGTGGATCTTGATGTTATCAAAAAATTAGATGCCACTTTTGACGACTTCCGTATCTTTGTAAAAATTACAGAAAAATTGCGTAACGCACAAGCCCTACTTCGCAAAGATGCTGAAGACTTTGACTGGGAAAATTTGTAAGATAGGAGACCAAAAAGAATGAAATTTGTTGGACTTGTTGGATCAAACTACGATCAATCATATAACCGTAAACTCTTGGAATTCATCCGTCGTCACTTCAAACTCAAATTTGAATTAGAAGTTCTCGAAATTGACGAAGTTCCAATGTTTAACCAAGACGAAAAATGGGACGAAAGTTTCCAATTACGTTATTTATATAACAAAATTACTCGTGCTGATGGTGTTATCATTGCTACTCCTGAGCACAACCACACAATCTCAGCTTCCCTAAAATCTGTTCTTGAATGGCTTTCATACGAAGTTCATCCATTTGAAAACAAGCCAGTCATGATTGTGGGTGCTTCTTACTACGACCAAGGTACTTCTCGTGCCCAAGTTCACCTTCGTAAGATTCTTGATGCCCCAGGTGTCAATGCCTACACACTTCCAGGAAATGAATTCCTTCTTGGTAAAGCTAAAGAAGCTTTTGATGTTGATGGAAATATCACAAATGAAGGAACTATTAATTTCCTTGAAACATGCTTGGACAACTTTGTAAAATATGTGGGAGTCGTTTCAAAATTGAAAAAACCAAAACCAATTGCACCAGAAGATTTATATTGTACAAATTCAATTGCAACTACTATCCAAGGTGTTGATCCAGATGATCCTGAATGGGTAGAAAAAGCTGCTGAACTTGTTGGAGCTGTTTCTGGAGATACTTACGTTAAATTAGACCACGGTATCTTGACAGTTAACCAACTTGACATGTTCTTGAAAGCAATGCCATTTGAATTGACATTTGCAGATGATAATAATCAATTTTTGTACTTTAATAACGCACACCAAGACCCAGATACAATGTTTGGTAAACGTGTCCGTGCTCAATCAGGAAATAGATTAGGAACAGTACACGGTACATTGCCAGATTCTAGAATGAAAAACGTTGAATGGGTTGTCGGCGTATTGCGTAACGGGGATCAAGAATATGTCCGTACAATTGTGCCGGGAACACCTGAAGGTGTTATTAATACCCATAATTATCAAGCAATGTACTACCCAGATGGTTCATATGCTGGAATTAATGAGATTATCTTTAATTTCCAACCATGGCTTGACTGGTACCTCAATACAACTGGTCAACGTCTAGTTGGTGGAAATGTTGCAGCTCCTGCTGGAGGTCACGGTGGCGCAGATGCTACATCTGGAGCTTCTGATGCAGGTGATGCTGGAGGCCACGGTGGTGGCGCAGACGCTACATCTGGCGCAAGTAACTAATAACTTTAGGAACCATCTTGGTTCCTTTTTTAACAAAAAAAGACTAGCAAACACAAATTGCTAGTCTTTTGGTTATTATTTCATCTATCTTTGTTAAAAGAAAGAATACTTATACTCAATGAAAATCAAAGAGCAAACTAGGAAGCTAGCCGCAGGCTGTA
>NZ_JVLX01000003.1:0-18911 GCF_001070815.1 Streptococcus pseudopneumoniae
TTGTCCTTTCTCGGTTTTAGCTTTTATTCAACCCACTACAGTTGACAAAGAGCCCTTTAATGTAGAGTTTTGGTTAAGATAGTTCGTTATCATAAATAAAAAAAAGTTGGAGCTCAGCACTCCAACAATTGCTATTAAAATGTTTGGCGTTTTGCTTTACGTTCTGCACGACCGCGAGCACGATTTTCAGCGCGCTTGGTTTTGCGGCGCTTTTCATCAACCGCCCATTGAATTTTCTTCTTATAACCTGGTTTGACTTTTTTCTTTTTCTTTTTAACCAAACCAATCATTTCGATATCAAGCTTATCCTGCTTCTTTTCACGGTTTGCACGACGATCACGGTCATAGGTATCTTGGAATTCTCCATCTTTTACCATCTTCGGAGTAAATTTAATTCCTAATTTCTCCAACTCACGGATATCCGAGTCATCGCTTGGCTGATAAAGGGTAATAGCTGTACCTGGTAGGCCATTTCGTCCAGTACGACCAACACGGTGAACAAAGAAGGACAAATCTTGCGGAATAGCATCATTGATGACATGGCTGACACCTTCAATGTCAATTCCACGCGCTGCCAAATCTGTTGCGACAATATACTCAAAATCCAGATTTTTCACCTGGTTCATGATACGTTTGCGCTCACGAGGGGCAATACCCCCATGGATTTTTGCCACCTTCAAGCCTTGAGCAGTCAGATATGAATACAATTCATCAGCACGCGTTTTAGTGTTAACAAAAATCATTGCCAAATACGGTTGCATCAACTGAGTCAACTGGTAAATTTGAGCATTCTTGTCACGTCCCTTTGTAGAAATCAACCAATTATCAATGGTATCAGAAATGACCGTTTTGGTCTTGATTTTCTCCATAACAGGATTTGACAAGTATTTTTTCAAGAATGGTTGCAGTTTTTGTGGGATAGTCGCTGAGAAGACCATGAATTGCAAGTCTTTTGGAAGGCTTCCAGCAATCTTATCAACAGTTTCCAAGAATCCCATATCCAAGGTCATATCTGCCTCATCGACCACAAAGGTCTTAGCCTTGTGAATAGCTAGGTCACCAGACTTAACTAAGTCATAAATACGGCCAGGCGTTCCGATAACAATATGAGGCTGGTTACTTGCCAATTTGTCAATCTGGCGAGCCTTATCTGTACCACCCACATAATTAACCACACGAATTTCTACCTCTGAGTGAGCTGAAATCTGACGCGCTGCTTGATAAATTTGAGTAGCCAACTCACGACTCGGTGCAGTAATGACTGCTTGAACACTATCGCTGGCTTCATCTAATTGCTGGAAAATCGGCAATAGGAAAGTGTGAGTCTTACCCGAACCTGTTTTTGATTCACCGACTAGGTCACGACCTTCCAAAACAATAGGAATCAACTTATCTTGAACCTCTGTTGGAGTTGTAAATTTTAACTCCTCCAAGGCTTCTCTAATATAGTTTTTAAATTGAAATTTCGTAAATGGCATAATATCCTCGATTCTATCTATCTTATCAATTATACCATATTTTATTACATTTCAGTAGTCTCACTTATTTAGTCTATTTCCAGTAGCTTCTCTAGTCATAAAAAGGCTAGAATTTTATAATTCCAACCTCTTTTCAGTCATTATTTCCAGTTTAAAATAGCATTCAAGCCATAGTGATCACTAACTTGTGGACTCTTGTTACCATCAAATACGACATGTAATTTTTCCACCTCTAACTCTTGGGTAGTAAAAACATAGTCGATTCGAAGGGGTTCAGTGTTCCCTTTCCAGCCATCAATTTCTGGTGGAACAGTATAGCTACCACTTTTCTCTTGAGCAACTACAAATGCGTCTTGTAAGCCTAATGAACTAGCTAAAATAGCTTGGTAACCTTCCTGACCAGCTGGGTTGTTGAAATCTCCAGCAAGCAAAAGTGGCTTGTTCAATTCTTTCAAGACAGCCTCAAATCGTACCCATTCTTCTTGGAAACCTTTATCCCACCAAGAAAGGTGGACGCTGGCAACTGCAAGTTCATTACCATCGACTACAGTTTCAGCCAAGGCAACACGGCGAGTATGATAGTCTGTTGGATCATCCACATCTGAAACCAAAATTTCTCTGGCTTCAATAGGTGTTTTAGACAAGATAGCCACACCTTCGTGGTAGCGATCATAACCGATATGGTTATAGGCCCAAGTCCAGTAGTAATTTTTCCCTTGCTCAGACAACTTTTCAACCAAAAGTCTAACATAGTGATCTTGGTGAATAGGCTCAGCTGCTGGCAAAGGTTGATAAAGGTCATTAACCTCCACCTCTGGCGAAGTGATCTCCTGATTGATTTCTTGGAAACAAATCAAATCATAGTCCTTTTCAAGAATATCCTGAAGCAAAATCTGGAATTTTTCCTCTGCTTCTTTCTCCATCCAACTGTGAGTATTGAGTGTTAAAAATTTCATTCTTTTCTCCCAAAATAAGAGGTTGGAATACAGCTTCCAACCTCAAGTATATTATAATTCTACTTTAGCAACTGCTGTTTTAGCTGCAAGAGAACCTGTTTTTTCTAATTTAACTGATTTAATTGCATCACCATTTGTGAAGACAACTACTGTTGAAGTTTCACGTCCTGCTGCACGGATAGCATCCAAGTCAGCTGTGACAAGGAGATCACCTGCTGCAACTTTTTGTCCTTCAGCAACATGAACTGTAAATGGTTTACCTTCAAGACTTACTGTGTCCAAACCAATGTGAACCAATACTTCAAGACCTGCTTCAGTCACAAAACCAAGAGCATGTTTTGTAGGGAAGATGCTTGATACAGTACCTGAAACTGGAGATACAATGTTTCCATTTGCAGGTTCTACAGCAAATCCGTCACCCATCATTTTTTGAGCAAATACTGGATCTTTCACTTGTTCCAAAGCAACAACTTGACCATCTGCTACTGAGTATACTTCCTCAGTAAGACCTTTATAGTGAACTGTGTTTTGTTGTGCTTCTGTCATTTGACTTAGAAGAGTTTCAGGAATGATTTCACCTGAATCAAGGATATCTTGGATATCAGATTTCAATACGTCTGCTTTTGGACCGTAGATAGCTTGAACTCCTTGTCCTTTCATGACAAGACCCATAGCTCCTTCTGCTTTCCATTGTTCTGCATCACCGACTTTGTCAGCGTCTTTTACAGTTACACGAAGACGAGTCATACATGCGTCTACATCAACGATGTTTGCACGTCCACCAAGAAGGTTGATAATGTTTACAGCTTGAGAACCTGCTGCAACTTTCACTTCGCTGCTAGCTTCTTCTGAACCTTCAGCAGTTTCGTAGTTTCCGTTACGCCCTGGAGTTGCGTAGTTGAATTTTTGAATCATGAAGTTTGCGATAAAGTACATGATTACAGCAAAGAGAACAGTTACCCAAACAAAGTTAACGATATCCATACCGATACCAGCGCTAATCGCAATAGGTGTACGAGTCAAGAACTCGATTGAACCGAATGAGTGCATACGTAGGTTTACGACGTCAGCCATAGCGAAGGCAGCACCTTGAACAAGTGAGTAAACAAGATACATAGGTGTTGCTACAAACATGAACATGTATTCGATTGGTTCAGTAACCCCTGTCAAGAATGTTGCAAGAGCTGTTGCAATCATCATACCTTTGTATTTGTGTTTCTTGTCTGCATCAACATTACGGTAGATAGCCACAACCACACCCATCAAGATACCGAATGAACCAATCATTTGTCCAACTTTGAAACGAGCTGGATGAACAGTATCTAACAAGTGTTGGTATTGACTAGCATCAGTACCTTTAAGGTTTACAAGGTCTGTTACCCATGCAAGCCAAAGTGGATCTTGACCAAATACTTGGCTACCTTTTGCTGCACCAGTTAAGACCTCATAAGTACCACCAAGAGCTGTGTAGTTCATTGGGATAGTCAACATGTGGTGAAGACCAAATGGTAAGAGCAAACGTTCCAATGTACCATACAAGAATGGTGCAAGGATTGGAGCAGTTTCTTGTGAGTTAGCAATCCAGATACCAAAGCTATTGATACCAGTTTGCACAAGTGGCCAGAAAGCTGAAAGTACAATTGCAGCAATTATTGAACGAAGAATAACTACAAACGGTACAAAACGTTTTCCGTTAAAGAATGAAAGTGCATCAGGAAGCTTACGGAAGTTATAGTATTTATTGTAAGCAGTTGCTCCAATAAAACCAGAAATAATCCCTACGAACACACCCATATTAAGTGCTGGTGCTTCCATAACACTAATGAAGTAATCAGCAACTTTGATTTGCCCACCCAATAGTGTTGAAACCATAGCATCTGGATTTTTCAACATATCGCCTGATACGCCAAAGATTGTACCAGTGATACGGTTAATCAAGATGAAGGCAAGACCAGCGGCGAAAGCACCACCAGCACGTTCTTTAGCCCAGCTACCTCCAATGGCTAGGGCGAACAAGATATGAAGGTTAACGATAACCCCCCAACCGATTTGTTCTAGTACACCACCAGTAATAACAAGTGGTGAAAAGGTTGGGTTAATCATCACGATAGACTTACCGATTGAAATCATCAAACCAGCAGCCGGCATAACCGCGATAACCACCATCAAAGCCTTACCGAATTTTTGCCAAAATTCGAAAGACAAGACATTTTTGAATGTATCTTTCATCATTCAAATCTCCTTTATTTTTATTTAGGCAAACGTTTTACGAAAACGTTTGCACCTTTTATGATTTAATTATACCACTTTAATTTTTTTTGTAAAGGCTTTTATAAAAAAAAGTACACTTTTTTCTAAAATTCTTGTAGCAAAAAAGGAGATCATTTAATCTCCTCATAAAAGTAGCTAGTTTACCTAAATCTTCAAGAATCGGCGCATTGAAATTCCTGATCCGATTGAACCGATAAAAATTCCAATCACAAATAATAAGGCAATCATCAGTGGACTGAATACTTCTGGTGATATCATTGAAAGGTTCTGACCAACCAATGACTTATTAACCGATTGGTAAACCATTTTATAGACAATAAATACCAGAACTGATGGAAGTGTTGCTCCAAGCAAACCAATGAAGGCACCTTCAAGCAAGAAAGGTCCACGGATATAGCCGTTCTTAGCACCTACTAAACGCATGATTTGAATTTCACGGCTTCGTGAAATAATGGTGATACGAATAGTATTAGAAATCAAGAACACCGCAATGAAAATCAATAATCCCGCGATAACTAATCCCCAGACACGAATAAATGAGGCTAACTTAAACAAGCGTTCGGTATTGGCACCACCATCTTGAACTTCTGATACACCTTCAATTTTCTTAGCCTCTTCTGCTACTGTCTTTACATCGCTTGGCGTGTTGGTGTCAACAATATATGCATCATAGAGAGGATTGGCATCTCCTTCAAAGATTTTCCAGTTGTCCCCCATTGTTTCGGTCAACTTTTCATATTGTTCTTCTTTACTTGAAAACGTAACACTTTTAACGGTTGACATACCTTTCAAAGCATCATATACTTTATGGTAGTCGTTATTTGTAACAGTTTGACCTTCTTTTTCAATCGTCTCACTATTATCAGCTACGTCCTTACGAATGTATACCATTACTCGGACATTATTTTCGATATCTGTAGCTAGTTTAGCCGTATTAAAGATAACAGATGCAAATATTGCAACCAAGGTCAAAGTAATCATAACTGAACTGACAGCAGCTACTGTCATCCAGCCATTTCGTTTCAAACTTTTTAACGATTCAAATAAATGACGAAAAAATCTACTAATCATCGTATCCATATTCTCCTTTAGCTTCGTCACGAACGACACGGCCATTTTCAATGGCAATGACACGGTGGCGCAAGGTATTTACAATCTGACTGTTGTGGGTAGCCATCAAGACAGTTGTACCTTGGAGATTGATGCGTTCCAGCAAGTTCATAATTTCCCATGAATTATCTGGGTCCAAGTTTCCTGTTGGTTCGTCCGCAATCAATACTTTGGGATTATTTACAATAGCACGCGCTATCGCAATACGCTGTTGTTCTCCCCCTGAAAGTTCATTTGGGAAAGAACGAACCTTATGCTTCAATCCAACCAAGTCTAAAACTTCCATAACACGTTTTTTGATATTACGGCGACTTTCTCCAATTACCTCCATTGCATAAGCAATATTTTCATAAACGGTTTTCTTTGGTAACAGTTTATAATCTTGGAAGACAACCCCAACACTACGACGTAGGAGAGGGATATCTTTCTTTTTAATTTTAACCAGATTAAAACCAGCAACAGATAAGCTTCCTTTTTCGATTTTTACTTCACGATATAGAGAACGAATGAAGGTTGACTTCCCTGCTCCTGAAGGTCCTACAATGTAAGCAAATTCTCCCGGTTGAACGCTGACCGAAACACCGCGTAGGGCAGTCGTTCCGTTATCATACTTTTTGACAACATCTCTCATTTCAATGATTGACATGTGAGTTCCTTTCTATCTTAGCTGATTCGCCACTTGAGATAAGCATCGATAAAACCATCTAGGTCTCCATCCATAACCTTATCTACCTGCGCAACTTCAAAACTAGTTCGATGATCTTTTACCATAGTATAAGGCGTGAAAACATATGAACGGATTTGGCTTCCCCATGTGATTTCCTTTTTCTCACCCTTGAGGGAATCGACTTCCGCAGCTTTCTTTTCTTGCTCCATTTGATAGAGCTTAGCCTGCAACATCTTCATGGCACGATCTCTATTTCCATACTGGGTACGATCGACCGTTGACTGGACAACAGTCCCAGTAGGAATATGTGTTAAACGTACACCTGTTGAAACCTTATTGACGTTTTGTCCACCAGCACCACCTGAACGGAAGGTATCCATCTTGATGTCATCTTCACGTATTTCCACTTCAATAGTATCATCTAATTCTGGCATTACTTCTACAGATGTGAAAGAGGTATGGCGACGTTTGGCAGAGTCAAATGGTGAAATACGGACCAAACGGTGAACACCCATTTCTGACTTGAGAAGACCATAGGCATTAGGTCCTTCAAATGATAGGGTTACCGACTTAATACCAGCTTCATCTCCTGCTTGGTAATCCAATACTTCCACTTTAAAGCCTTTAGCATTTCCATAGCGAGTGTACATACGAAGCAACATATCACCCCAGTCCTGAGCCTCAGTACCACCGGATCCTGGATGGATTTCCAAGATGGCATTATTATGGTCATAAGGTTCTGACAAGAGCAAGGTCATCTCGTAACTGGTCATCATCTTATCAAGTTCTGATAACTGCTCAACCAATTCTTCATGCACCGACTCATCTTCTGCTAAAAAGTCTAATAAAATTTCGACTTCATCCTGTAACTCTTCCATTTTGTGGAAGGTGTTGTAGGTGTTTTTTAATTCATTTAATTCTTGCGACGTTTTTTGGGCCGCGATATTATCGTTCCAAAAATCAGGTTCTGTCATCTTGTTTTCCAAGATGGCAATCTCTTCCTCTAAACCTTCGAGGTCAAAGAGACCCCCTGAAAGAAGCTAATTTTTCACGATTTGCGTCAATTTTCTGACGAATTTCTGAAATGTCCATAAATACTCCTTTTTTGTATCATTTTATTATACCATAATCTATCATTTCTTTCCATCTTTTGATCTAATCCCTTATTGCATGTAAAAAGAAGCCTTTCGGCTTCCCTTCTTACAAGACTTTTGCTGAAGTACGAGTAATCTCTTCTACTTGAATATTCTCTGATTCAAATTTTTCTTTCAAGGCTGGTAAATCAATTGATCCATCGATTTGAACTTCGATAATGACCTTACCATCCTTACGCGGAATATTGACTGTATGCGAGATATTCAAATTTTCTTCTACAATCAAAGAAACAATCTTTCCGAGTACACCAACTTCATTTTCCGTAACAAAGCGCACACGAATTCCTTCTTCACCATAACCAGCAATTTCAAGAAAGGCTTGGAAAACGTCACGGTCCGTAATAACTCCATAGACTTGATGGTTATCAACGACAGGAAGAATACCAATCTTGTTTTTCAACATCAAATAAGTTGCATCCTCAAGACTCGCATAGCCTGAAACAGTGACAACATCGCGAATCATCACATCTTTTACTTTGGTCTTATTTAGAAGATAATTCATCTCATAGATAGAAAGACTTGTTGCTTTTGATGGACTTGCTTGTGCAATGGTTCCCTCAGTCACCAAACCAACCAATTGATCATTTTCGATAACAGGCAAGCGGTGCAACCCTTGCTCTCTCATCAAATCTGCTGCATGAGATACTGTTGTATCTGGACTAATATAAACTACCTTGCGGGTCATAAAATCTTTAACTGCCATGAGACTTCTCCTTTTCTATTCTTACCCCTATTATACAATCTTTTTGCAAATCTATCAAACGCTTACATTTCTTTTTCAAAATTCAGAAAAGTATGAATAAGCTAGCAAAAAGAGCTCTGAAATCGAGCTCTGTGAATGAAGGTAAAAAACGTTTCATTCGATTTTTTCAATTATTAGAAATTAACCTTTTAATGTAGATGAAGATTGCTTTGCAATCTAAATATGCCGACTAAAAAGGTCCCCCGGACCATAATGATGATTACTTCGTAATCTTTATCTGCAACCTAAACTAGTCTCCCAGACTATGCGAAGATTGCTTACGCAATCTTCATCTGCCGACTAAAACAATCCACTGGATTGTTTTAGCCACCTAGATACGCTTTTCTGACTTCTTCTGATGAAGCAAGTTCTTTTCCTGTTCCTGATAGAACGATTTTCCCTGTTTCCAATACATAGCCTCGATCAGAGATTGCGAGTGCTTTATTGGCATTTTGTTCAATCAAGAGGACGGTTGTTCCTTGTTTCTGGATGTCTTGAATGATATCAAAAATCTCTTGGATAAAGATTGGGGCAAGTCCCATTGATGGTTCATCTAAAAGAAGAAGTTTTGGTGTTGACATGAGGGCGCGTCCCATGGCAAGCATTTGTTGTTCTCCTCCTGAAAGAGTGGCTGCATCCTGGTTCTTCCGTTCTTCAAGACGTGGGAAACGTGAGAAAACCTTCTTCAAGTTAGCTTGATTTTCTTCACGATTTTTCTTTAAGAAAGCTCCCATTTCAAGATTTTCCATAACAGTCAAGCCAGGAAAGACGTGGCGTCCTTCTGGAACTTGTGAAAGACCACCTGCCACGATTTTCTGAGCCGGCATTTTTTGGATTTCTTGACCTAAAAATTCAATCTTTCCTGAACTCGGTCTAACCAAACCAGACAAGGTACGGAGAATGGTTGTCTTACCTGCACCATTGGCACCGATAAGGGAAACAACTTCTCCTTCATTTACTTCAAAGCTTACATCACGAACTGCTTGGATCATACCGTAATGCACAGAAAGATTATCAACTTTTAACATAGACATTAGGCTTCACCTCCTAGATAAGCTTCGATAACGCGTTTATTGGTCTTAATTTCGTCTGGAGTTCCCTGAGCAATCAAACGACCATATTCAAGTACGTAGATACGTTCTGTTACTTCCATGACCAGATTCATATCGTGTTCAATCAGCATGATCGTAATCTTAAATTCATCTTTGATACGACGAATTAACTCAGTCAATTCTGCTGTTTCCTGCGGGTTCATACCTGCTGCTGGTTCATCTAAGAAGAGAATTTTAGGTTCCGTAGCAAGAGCACGAACAATTTCCAAACGACGTTGTTGTCCATAGGCAAGGTTTTTAGCAAGAGTCTCTGCATCACCATCTAAATCAAAGATTTTCAGCAATTCCAATGCTTTAGCTTTTAATTCTTTTTCACTCTTGTAAAAAGCTGGTAAGCGTAAGAAACTAGCAAAAACATGTTGTTTGTGATGGTTGCCAAAAGCAATCAAAACATTGTCCAAAACTGTTAAATCTTTAAAGAGACGAATATTTTGGAATGTACGTCCAAGTCCCAAAGAAGCAATCTTATAAGGTGACTTCCCATTCAAAAGGTGACCATCAAGGGTAACTGTTCCCTCACTTGGTTCATAAACACCGGTCAAAAGGTTGAAAAGGGTGGTTTTACCAGCTCCATTTGGACCGATTAGTCCAACCAGTTCCCCTTCGTTCAATTCAAGAGTCACATCTCCAACAGCTGTTAGACCGCCAAAATGTTTGGTTAACTGTTTTACTTCAAGTAATGCCATTAGTTTTGTTCCTCCTTCTTAGATTTTTTAAAGAAACGTGATAGGCTCAATTCCCATGTTCCAAGGAGTCCACCTGGTCTGAAAATCATTACCAATACCAAGGCCAAAGCGTAGATAATCATACGAACGCTAGCAACATCTTGGAGAAGCATATTCAAAATTCCAAGAACAATAGCTGAAACAATGGCACCTGTAATGGAACCAAGTCCACCAAATACAACAATAATCAATACGTTGATTGAGTTGATGAAGGTGTAATCTTTCGGTACAACAGAGCCGATAAATCCTGCCTGAAGTGACCCTGCAATACTTGCAGTAATAGCACCAAAGACGAAGGCGATGATTTTAATCTTAGTCGTATTAACCCCAACTGACTCAGCAGCGATTTCATCCTCACGAACAGAGAGAGTTGAACGACCAATCGGACTACGCAAAAAGTTCAAGGTTGCAATGGTTGTAATCACGACAAAGAAGTAAACCATTTGCCAGGTTGTAAAGTTAGGAATTCCCAAGATACCTGCTGCACCATTTGTAAGGCTTCCACCATTGATGATAAAGATACGGATAATTTCAGAAACACCGAGAGTTGCTACCGCAAGGTAATCCCCCTTCAAGCGTAAGGTTGGAATTCCGACAAGCAAGGCAACTGCTCCTGAAAGCAAAGCACCTAACAGCATGGCTCCAAAGAAGGCACCGTAGGTTGGTGATTTAGAACCAATAATAGCTGCTGCATAGGCACCAATCGCCATGAAACCAGCATGCCCAAGTGAAAATTGTCCTGAAAAACCAACGATTAAGTTGAGACCAACAGCCAGAATAATATTAATTCCGATTTGTTGTAAAATCTGTACATAGAATAGGTTGAGTACTCCGACTGAAACCAGTACACTAATCAAGCCATAGCCAGCTAACAAAAGGAGTAACCATAGAATATTGACTTTTAAATTTTCCTTCATCGTTTACACCTTCTCTTTCACATTTTTACCAAGGATACCAGCTGGGCGGACAATCAAGATCAACAACAAGATTCCATAAACAATGGCATCACGGAAGTCTGACATTCCAAAGGCTGTCGCAAAGGTTTCCAATAGACCAATTACAAATCCACCAAGCGCCGCACCAGGAATGATTCCGATACCACCAAGTACCGCGGCAACGAAAGATTTAAGACCTGGAGTAACCCCCATTAAAGGCTCAAGAGAGTTATAATAAAGGGCAATCAGAACACCAGCCGCACCCGCAAGAGCTGAACCCAAAGCGAAAGTAAAGCTGATAGTACGGTTTACATTGATCCCCATCAATTGCGCTGCATCGCTATCTACTGATACTGCACGCATGGCTTTCCCCATCTTGGTCTTTTGGACAATGACTTGTAACAAAATCATCAAAATCAAGGAAATTGCCAAAATCATTAACTGTACATTCGTTAAGCTAATTGTTCCCAAATCATAGCGAACTGTTTGAATCGCTTGAGGGAAGGCACGGGTATTAGCACCAACCAGATAGACCATCCCATATTCCAATAGGAAAGAAACCCCAATAGCTGTAATCAAAACAGCAATACGAGTAGAGTGACGCAAAGGTCGGTAAGCAAGGAACTCAATCACGACACCAAGAATGGCTGTCGCTAACATAGCTACAATAAGAGCTACAAAGAAATTCATTTGGAAAGAATTAATCAAGAAATAACCGATAAAGGCTCCCATCATATAAATATCACCGTGGGCGAAGTTGATGAGCTTGATAATTCCGTAAACCATGGTATATCCTAGGGCTAACAGCGCATAAACACTACCTAGAATCAAACCATTTACTAGTTGTTGGAGCATAAGATTCACTCTTTCTATTTATAATTTTGAGGGTTTCCCCTCACTTTTTGATAGGTTCTTAAACACCGAAACAGGGAGTGAGTCAGAGGCTCATTCCCTATTTCAACATTTTTCTATTATGGTTTTACAACTTCTGCTGCTTCAACCTTACCATTGTTCATGGTCATCATGTAAGCAGTTTTGACTGTGTTGTGGTCTGCATCGAAGCTTGTTTGACCAGTTACACCTTCAAAATCTTTTGTTTTAGCAAGGTTATCCTTGATTTCACCTGAGTTTTTAGCACCTTTTGCTGCGTTTGCTACAAGGTGAACTGAGTCATAAGCCAAGGCTGCAAATGTTGAAGGCTCTTCGTTGTACTTAGCACGGTAAGCATCAAGGAAAGCTTTTGCTTTAGCTGAAACTTCTACAGTAGTTGAGAAGCCTGAGATAAAGTAGATGTTTGATGCTTTTTCAGCAGTTGCTTGTTGTACAAACTCTTCACCGTTGAATCCATCACCACCAACGATTGGTTTATCAATTCCCATACCACGCGCTTGGTTTACAATTTTACCAGCTTCAGTGTAGTAACCAGGGACGATGATAGCATCAAAGTCTTTCCCTTTCATTTTTGTAAGGGCTGCTTGAAAGTCTGTGTCACCTGCTACGAAAGTTTCATCTGCAACGATTTCACCTTTGTAAGCTTCACGGAAGGCTTTAGCAATACCTTTAGCATAGTCGCTGGCATTGTCAGTGTAAAGAACAACTTTCTTAGCGTTTAATTTTTCAGTAACATAGTTTGAGATAATTTTTCCTTGGAAGCTATCTTGGAATGTTCCGATAAAGAGGTAATCTTGACCTTTAGTCAATCCATCTTGAGTCGCACTTGGCGAAATCAATGGAACACCTGCTTTTGTAGCGTTAGCTACAGCAGCTGCAGTTGCACCAGATGTCGCAGGTCCTACGATTGCTGATACCTTAGATTGGGTTACTAGGTTAGTTGTTACTGAAGCCGCCTCAGCAGTTTCAGACTTATTATCTTTATCAACTACTTCGATTTGTTTTCCGTCGATACCACCTGCTGCATTGATTTCATCAACGGCAAGTTGGGCACCTTTTTGTTCAGATGTACCGTAGGCTGCTACGGCACCAGTTTCTTCAAAGTTAAATCCAATTTTGATTGTCTTTTCCTCTACTGAGTTACCAGCAGCGTTTGACGCTCCAGACTTCACTTCTCCACAGGCTGCAAGAAGTGCTACACTTGCAAGCGCCACAAACGATAGGGCAAATTTTTTCTTCATCTTTTTTTGTCTCCTTATTTCTTAAATAAATAGCATGTTAAGAATATACCGAATTATCAGAAAATTGTCAACACTTTTCTTGAACTTTTTCGATGATAACGTTTTCCTCTCGATGAAGATTGCCCACAAAGGGTGTTTCCAGCTCTTGGATATGACAAACCCTGACTTTTTTTATAAACTTTTCCTTGCCCAAGCGACCGACCAATTGCTCCACTTCTTGAGTTGGAACATAAAGCTGTAAGTAACGATGTTTCTTGGAATGATAGGTAATATCTCCATAATCCTGCAGTTTTTTGGCATCACGATTATAGTAAAGATAGATAATCAAGCCAGATCGATTAACTTTTTCAAACATGGTAAATCCTCTTTCTAAGAAATCTCTCCCTATTATACCAAAAAAAGCAAACCCAGTCGAGTTTGCCTTCTTTGATCATTAGTTCAATGAATTGTTAGCCATGATTTCATCAATAAAGCCATATTCAAGTGTTTCTTGGGCACTCATCCAGTTATCACGTTCTGCATCTGCATGGACTTTTTCGATTGACTGACCTGAATTTTCAGCTAAGATTTTTTCCAAGGTTTTACGAGTTTTAAGCAAATGTTCTGCAGCAATCGCCATATCGGTTTGTTGAGTACCACCGCCTGTACCACCCATTGGTTGGTGGATCATGTATTCAGCATTTGGAAGCATGAAACGTTTGCCTTTTGCTCCACTTGATGCAATGACCGTCCCCATAGATGCGGCCATACCCATAACGATGGTTTGGACATCTGCCTTAATAAAGTTCATGGTGTCAACGATCGCCAAACCAGCTGAAACTGAACCACCAGGTGTATTGACATAAAGGTAAATATCTTTTGTACTATCTTGGGCATCCAAGAAAAGCAACTGGGCAATAACTGAGTTAGCCATGTTGTCTTCAACTGGACCTGTCAGCATAATGATGCGGTCTTTTAGAAGACGTGAGTAAATATCGTAGGAACGTTCTCCACGGCTTGTTTGTTCAATAACTACAGGAATCATTCAATTCTCCTTTTGAGTTTTAATTTTGTTGGTCAAATGACTGAAGATAAGACTATTATAATATCTTGGTCAAAAAAGGTCAAATTTTTGCTCTGTTTTCATCAGACAGAAACAAAAACTCAACCTCCTTTCGTGACTGGAAATCCTTTTCCAAGTCAATCTCTTTTTAATTCTATTTTGTACCGAACAAGCGGTCCCCAGCATCTCCAAGACCTGGAACGATATAACCGTGTTCATTCAAGCGTTCATCCAAGGCTGCTGTAAAGATTTCTACATCTGGATGAGCTTCTTGAAGGGCTTTAACACCTTCTGGAGCAGATACAAGGCAGACAAATTTGATATTTGATGCGCCACGTTTTTTAAGAGAATCAACAGCCAAGATTGCTGAGCCACCTGTTGCCAACATTGGGTCTACGACAAAAATTTGACGTTGGTCAATATCTTCAGGCAATTTCACCAAGTACTCAACTGGTTGAAGTGTTTCTTCATCACGGTACATACCAATGTGACCAACCTTAGCAGCTGGAACCAAGCTCAAGAGTCCATCAACCATCCCGATACCTGCACGCAAGATGGGAACGATGGCCAATTTCTTACCTGCCAATTGTTTTTGAACTGTTTTTGTAATTGGTGTTTCGATTTCCACATCTTCTAGTGGAAGATCACGAAGTACTTCATACCCCATCAACATTGCAATCTCATCTACTAGCTCACGAAAAGCTTTTGTAGAAGTATCTGTACGACGCAAGATTGACAATTTGTGTTGAATCAGTGGATGATTAATAACTTCAATTTTTCCCATTTTTGGAATTCCTTCTTTCAATTTATTCTTCTTATTATACCAAAAAATGGTTTAAAAATCTTTCTAAACCATTTATTTTTGATAATTTTTACATTAAATCTGCCTCTTTAAGAGCTGTCTGTACTGTCTCAAGTGGTAAATGGGTCAATTCTGTCCCTTTTTCTTGATAAAGGTATTGGGCATAGTCGTCCATTCGATACTGGTTTATATAAACCACGCGCTTGCAACCAACCTGCAATAATTGTTTGGTACAGTTGAGACATGGAAAGTGTGTTACATAGGCTGTAAAGCCTTTGGGAACCCCACGTTCTGCACCTTGAAGGATAGCATTAACCTCTGCGTGAAGAGTGCGAACACAGTGGCCTTCAATGACCAGACATTCGTGGTCAATACAATGCTCAGTCCCTGACACCGAACCATTATAACCAGTGGAAATAACTTTATTATCCTTAACCAGAATTGCACCCACTTTAGCACGTTTACAAGTGGAACGATTAGCAATTAGTAGAGCTTGGGCTGCAAAATACTCATCCCAGGCCAGTCTTTTTTCAGTCATATCTCTTCTCCTTTTTCTCTATTTTTTAAAAAATGGTAACCGTAAATCCGCAATCTTTTCAGCAGGTACCTTCATGCCATCCTTGATCCATTTTAAAAGGACTGAGACGATGGCTGAACTCCAGAAGGAATGAAGATAAGAGCTGACACCTTTTGATTTTCCATGGTATTTTTCCAAAAACTCCTGCATGGCTTGGACAAAGATTTTTTCCAGATGGTAATCCAAGGCCAGTTGAATCACTCTGGCTTCCTTTCTTGCCTCGCGGAAAAGATGAACCCAGACCAGATAAAGGTCTGTCTTTAAATCATAATGATGCAACTGTTCCATAATATTGTGGACAGTTCGTTTAAAGACACTTTCTAAAATCTCCTCTTTGGAATCATAATTGCGATAAAAGGCCGCACGAGAAACTCCTGCACGCTTGACTAATTCAGAAATACTAATCTTGGTCAAGTCCTTTTTTTCCAAGAGTTGCAAGAGGGCTGTTTCGATGGCTTCTCTAGTTAATAAATTGGATTCTTGGTTTGATTTTCTGAGATTTTCAAGAGACTTTTCAGAGATTCTACGTTCAGACATAACATTTTCTTTCTACTTGTCACAACAGACGGATGAGGCTTTTGTTTCAAGGGCTTTCATGATATAATTGTAAAAAAAGACAGAACCTTTGTCAATGTATAACTGACAAAGATGGAGAATTTCTATGACTTGGAAGATTATTGCTGACTCTGGTTGTGATTATCGTCAGCTGGCAAGACCAGCTATTGACACGACCTTTGTAAGTGTCCCCTTAACCATTCAAGTAGCTGATCAGGTCTTTGTTGATGATGCCAGTCTTGACATTGACCAAATGATGGAAACCATGTATGCAACTGCAGAAGCTTCAAAATCAGCTTGTCCAAGCCCAGATGATTATTTGCGAGCATTTGAAGGAGCCAAAAACATTTTCCTAGTAACCATCACTGGTACTCTTTCTGGAAGCCACAATAGTGCTCAACTAGCAAAAAATATTTATCTGGAAGAACATCCTGATACTAAAATTCATATAATTGATAGTTTGTCTGCTGGTGGGGAAGTTGACTTGCTCGTAGAAAAATTGAATGACTTGATCGACCAGGGCTTATCTTTTGAAGAAGTGGTTGAATCTATCACTGCCTATCAAGAAAAAACCAAGTTACTTTTTGTCCTAGCTAAAGTCGATAACTTGGTAAAGAACGGCCGTTTGAGCAAGCTTATCGGTACGGTCGTTGGCCTTCTCAATATCCGTATGGTCGGAGAAGCTAGTGAAACTGGAACTCTCGAATTGCTACAAAAAGCACGAGGACCAAAGAAATCAGTTCAAGCTGCCTATGATGAAATCATTAAAGCTGGATATGCTGGTGGCCGTATTGTCATGGCCCAACGCAATAACGAGAAATGTTGCCAACAGCTCTCAGAGCGAATCCGCGAAAATTTCCCACAGGCGGATATTAAAATTCTCCCAACATCTGGTCTCTGCAGTTTTTATGCAGAAGATGGTGGTTTGCTGATGGGATATGAAATTGATTAATTGCATTCTTGACAAGAGGTGACTTCATCTCTTGTTTTTTTGTGGTACAATAGAGCTATGAAACATTTTGATACTATTGTCATCGGTGGAGGTCCTGCTGGCATGATGGCTACGATTTCCAGTAACTTTTATGGTCAGAAAACCCTCCTCATCGAAAAAAATCGGAAACTTGGAAAAAAATTAGCTGGGACTGGTGGGGGACGTTGCAATGTAACCAACAACGGAACTCTAGATGACCTACTAGCTGGAATCCCTGGGAACGGACGCTTTCTTTATAGTGTCTTCTCCCAGTTTGATAACCATGATATCATTAACTTTTTTACGGAAAATGGGATTAAACTTAAGGTCGAGGACCACGGACGCGTCTTTCCTGCTACTGACAAGTCTCGGACAATTATAGAGGCCTTGGAAAAGAAAATCACTGAGCTAGGCGGCCAAGTTGCTACTCAAACCGAAATTGTTTCGGTTAAAAAGGTAGATGACCAATTTGTCCTTAAGTCAGCTAACCAAGTCTTCACTTGTGATAAACTCATTGTCACAACTGGTGGAAAATCCTATCCTTCCACTGGTTCTACTGGTTTTGGTCACGAGATTGCTCGCCATTTTAAGCACACTATTACCGAGCTTGAGGCCGCTGAAAGTCCTTTGTTGACAGATTTTCCCCACAAAGCCTTGCAGGGAATTTCGCTGGACGATGTGACCCTAAACTATGGTAAGCATGTCATTACTCATGATTTGCTCTTTACTCACTTTGGTTTGTCAGGTCCTGCTGCCCTACGTATGTCCAGTTTTGTCAAGGGTGGCGAAATCCTTTCACTGGATGTCTTGCCTCAACTTTCTGAGGAGGATTTGACTGCATTTCTAGAAGAAAATCGGGAAAAATCTCTAAAAAATGCCTTAAAAACTTTGCTTCCAGAACGCTTAGCAGAATTTTTTGTGCAAGACTATCCTGACAAAGTCAAACAACTGACTGAAAAGGAACGCGAACAACTTGTCCAGTCTATCAAAGCACTCAAAATCCCTGTGACCGGAAAAATGTCCCTTGCCAAGTCCTTTGTTACCAAGGGTGGCGTCAGTCTCAAGGAAATCAATCCCAAAACTCTAGAAAGTAAGCTGGTACCTGGACTCCACTTTGCTGGCGAGGTACTGGATATCAATGCCCACACGGGTGGGTTTAACATCACTTCTGCCCTCTGTACTGGTTGGGTGGCGGGATCAAACCCAATCTAAATCTGAATTATTTAATGGCTAAATCAGCCCCAAAAGAAAGGAAGTCCTTTGGAACATATTATCTTGTTAAGGGGAGTTACTCCTAATGGAAAAAATGCTATCCCTAAAATGTCTTATCTAGTAGATATCTTAACAGAAGCCGGTTTTCAACAAGTTCGAACCTATATTCAAAGTGGTAATATCATTCTTGAAAGTAACTTAGCCTTAGAAAAAATACGAGAACAGGTTCATACTCTAATAAAGAAAAAGATTGGAGCCGATCTCAAAATAATCATTAAGAATAAGGATATTTTTAAAAACATTATCCAAGAAAACCCTTTTAGAGAACACTATCTTTATGACCGTATACACGTGATTTTTTATCAAGAATCTATTCAAAGCCTCCCTTTAGACAAATTGAAAATTGATTACGGTGAAGAAGAAATTTGTATTGGTAACCACTGCCTTTACCTCTATCTCCCTAGAACTGCT
>NZ_JVLX01000025.1:0-4211 GCF_001070815.1 Streptococcus pseudopneumoniae
TCTATCTGCAACCTCAAAACAGTGTTTTGAGCTGACTTCGTCAGTTTCATCTACAACCTCAAAGCAGTGCTTTGAGCAGCCTGCGGCTAGTTTCCTAATTTGCTCTTTGATTTTCATTGAGTATTATTTCTCTCTTTATGACGCTCATAAGCCTTGAGCTGGCGCTGCAGTTCCTTTTTAATAGCAGGTTCTGGAGCATATTTTTCTTCCCAATCATCTGGTTTTAAGATTTTATGGGTCACTGGATCAAAATGAGCCTTGCCATCTGGAAAAATTTTCCCCATATTGGCCTGATGAACAATATCAAAAATACGTTCTGGATCCACCCCCATCAAGACAAAACTACCGTAGGTAAAGTAAAGCGTGTCGATCAGGGCATCTACCTGACCTATCAAATCTTGCTGAGCAGGCGTCTTCTTAGCCACTTTATCGGCCGCCTTATCAAGAGCTTGATGAAGTTGCGATAGAGCTTGACCAAAGTCCTCTTCAGAAGGACTGGCAGCTCTAACAAATTCCACCAATTCTTCTATTTTAAAGCCAGCCCTGTGGGTTGCACCTTCTAAATCCCAAGCTCGTGGTTCTTCTTGGGTTCGTTCATCCATCATGTGGTGGAAGGTCTTGACCTTATTGAAATGATAGTCACGGCTGACAAAGACTTTTTCTGAAGCTAGAACACCAAAATGTTCCAGGGCCTTGTGGATTCCGTCTTGCTGATTACTAGTGGTAATGTGCTTAGCAACTTCCTTGACACTGCTACTACCATTTCCCATAGCGACCGACATACCAACACCTGCAAGCATTTCAAGGTCGTTATCTGAATCACCAAAGGCCATGACTTGGTTGAGATCAAAACCATATTCTTTCCCGACTCGGCGTATGCCTTCCAACTTAGAGTTTCCTTGATTGATAACATCCGCTGCAAAAGGATTGCTACGTGTCAATTTCAAGTCTTCAAAATCAGCTGCTGCCTTCTCAGATTCTTCTGGTGTCATCAGCATCAAAACTTGGTAGATAGGCTGATTCATCAGATCAAGCAGGTCTTCTTCCTTTTGGGGAACAACCTTGCTGACCATACGATTAAAGGAATGACTCACTGTCCGAGTTAAAACTGAGGGAACGAAGCGACTGATTCGTTGGGAAAAAGAACCCAGACCAAAAGACATGATTTTGGAACCCAACATGGCATCCTTGGTCCCTAGAGCAATCTCCTTGCCCTCTTTTTTAGCATAACTGATTAACTGGCGCAAATGTAACTTGGAAATTGGGCTCGTGAACAAGACTCTGTCTTTAGTAAAGATATACTGGCCATTGTAGGTTACCGCAAAGTCCAGATCCAAATCGTCCATCAATTCCTTAACAAAAAAAGGTCCTCGTCCTGTCGCTACACCGACAAGCACCCCTTGTTCTTTGACAATCTTAATCGCGTCCTTAGTGGATTTCAAAACACTCTTGTGATCGTTGACCAAGGTTCCATCGATATCAAAAAAAACAGCTTTGACTTCCATCCTATCCCAATCTCCCCTTTTGTGATACAATGATTATACCACATTTCAGAAAGAGTGAGTAAATCATGCCTAAGAAAATCCTTGTTTTACATACAGGTGGGACTATTTCCATGCAAGCCGATGCTTCTGGCGCTGTTGTGACGAGTTCAGATAATCCCATGAACCATGTGTCCAATCCTCTTGAAGGAATCCATGTCCACGACTTGGACTTTTTTAACCTGCCAAGCCCTCATATCCAACCCAAGCATATGCTGGCCCTCTACCAAAAAATCAAAGAGGAAGCTGCTAACTACGATGGAGTGGTAATCACACACGGGACCGATACTTTAGAGGAAACAGCCTATTTCCTTGATACCATGGAAGTTCCCCATATGCCTATCGTTCTAACAGGGGCCATGCGTAGCTCTAACGAACTCGGCAGCGACGGTGTTTATAACTATCTGAGTGCTTTACGGGTGGCTAGCGATGACAGGGCTGCGGACAAAGGGGTTTTGGTTGTTATGAACGATGAAATCCATGCTGCCAAGTATGTTACCAAAACGCATACGACCAACGTCGGCACCTTCCAGACCCCAACACATGGGCCACTTGGTCTGATTACGAAGCGGGAAATCCTCTACTTCAAAACAGCTGAACCTCGTGTTCGCTTTGACCTTGATCACATACAAGGATTGGTCCCTATCATCTCGGCTTATGCTGGTATGACAGATGAGCTAATTGATATGCTGGATTTGGAACAATTGGACGGTTTGATTATCCAAGCCTTCGGGGCTGGTAATGTTCCCAAAGAAACGGCTCAAAAATTAGAAAGCCTTCTGCAACAAGGAATCCCAGTCGCCCTTGTTTCACGATGCTTTAACGGTATTGCGGAACCTGTTTATGCCTACCAGGGCGGGGGCGTGCAGTTGCAAAAATCTGGTGTCTTCTTTGTTAAAGAACTCAACGCCCAAAAAGCCCGCCTAAAGCTCCTCATTGCCCTCAATGCCGGACTAACAGGACAGGCTTTGAAAGACTATATGGAAGGGTAAGTCTCTTCTCTAAAAACAAATCAGGAAATCTTCACGATTCCCTGATTTTTTCTATTTACGTTTTCGTGTTGAGCGGCGTTCTGTCAAACCATGAGGTAAGAGAACTTCACGTTCTTCCAACTCTTCCTTGTGCATAATCTTAGTCAACATACGCATACTAATAGCACCAAGGTCATAAAGAGGTTGGGCAATAGTGGTCAAGTTTGGACGAGTAAAGCGAGAGACCTGTGAATCATCACTAGTAATGATTTCAAACTCTTCTGGTACTGACACACCCTTATCAGCAAGGCCGTTCAAGACACCTGCTGCCAACTCATCACCTGTTACAACTGCTGCAGTTGCATTTGATGAAATCAAGCGTTCTGCCAAGGCATAGCCATCTTCATAAGTGTATTTAGACTCAAATACCAATCCTTCGCTATAAGAAATCCCTGCTTTTTTCAAGGCTTCCTTGTAGCCAACCAAACGAACCTTACCATTGATATCATCCACTAGTGGACCGCTAACGAAAGCAATGCGCTCATTTTCTTTAGCAAGGTAGGTTACTGCATCAATCGTTGCTTGTTTGTAGTCAATATTGACACTTGGAAGCTGATGTTCTACATCCACAGTTCCTGCAAGAACAACTGGTGTTCGAGAACGAGAAAACTCTGAACGAATTTTTTCAGTCAAGTGGTACCCCATAAAGATGATACCATCCACTTGCTTAGAAAACAGGGTATTGACAACTGAAACTTCCTTATCATCATCCTCATCACTATTAGCAAGAACGATATTATACTTGTACATTTCAGCAATATCATCAATCCCTTTGGCAAGCGTTGAGAAATAACCATTGGTGATATTTGGAATCACGACACCGACAGTAGTTGTCTTTTTACTTGCAAGACCACGCGCCACGGCATTTGGACGGTAATCCAAACGATCAATCACCTCAAGCACTTTTTTACGAGTATTCTCTTTTACATTTTTATTGCCATTAACTACACGGCTAACCGTCGCCATTGAAACCCCTGCTTCACGGGCGACATCATAAATCGTTACTGTATCGTCTGTATTCATTCCATTTCCTTTCTATATCATACCTCACGAGACTCTAAAAAAGAGACGGTATGAAAATTTCGTTTTCATGATTCTACTTATTCCATTTTATCACTATTTGTAAACACTTTCAAGCTTTTTTTGAAGATTATTTGAAAAAATTTCATAGGAAGCTATGTTTATGAAGAAAAAATCACCTTTTCTTGATTTTTAATCCTATTTGCTGTATGATAAGGGAAAAGAAAGGGGGAAGAAATATGGCTTTTACCAATACCCACATGCGGTCAGCTAGTTTTGGCATTGTTACCAGCTTGCCTGATGACGTCATTGACTCTTTTTGGTATATCATCGACCACTTCTTAAAAAATGTCTTTGAATTGGAAGAAGAACTCGAGTTTCAATTGCTTAATAACCAAGGAAAAATTACCTTCCACTTCTCAAGTCAGCACCTCCCTACAGCCATTGATTTTGACTTTAACCACCCTTTCGACCCTCTTTATCCCCCGAGAGTTCTGGTTTTAGATATGGATGGTAGAGAAACTATCCTCCTCCCAAAAGAAAATGACCTATTTTAATACTCAAGGAAAATCAAAGAGCAAACTAGGAAGCTAGCCGCAAGCTGTACTTGAGTACGGTA
>NZ_JVLX01000026.1:0-50660 GCF_001070815.1 Streptococcus pseudopneumoniae
GGCTCCATAAGATCCATAGGGGATTTACCCACTACAAATATTATAGAGCCTAAAATCTTAGGTTTTACTGATTTTTTATAGATTGCGTTTCAAAATAAACTGTTATGAAATACAGAAAACGTTTCCTTAATTCTAAAGTTTGTGATATAATTATCAGGTAAAAAATTTTAGGAGTTTATTATGGTTTCTTCAGAATTTATCTCAAAGATTGAATTTGCTTGCAAGAAGAAAGAAAGTCTTTATAGTCAAAGCAAATTTAAGTATGCGATTCGTTCTATGTTTGCAGGTGCATTCTTAACTTTCAGTACAGCTGCTGGTGCAGTTGGGGCTGACTTGATTAATAAAATCGCACCAGGTAGTGGACGCTTCCTTTTCCCATTTGTTTTCGCATGGGGATTGGCTTACATTGTTTTCTTGAATGCCAAGTTGGTAACATCAAACATGATGTTTTTGACTGCTGGTAGTTTCTTGAAAAAAATCTCTTGGAGAAAAACAGCTGAGATTTTACTTTATTGTACCTTGTTCAACCTTATCGGAGCTTTGATAGCAGGTTGGGGCTTTGCTCACTCGGCAGCCTATGCACATCTGACACACGATAGTTTCATCTCAGGGGTTGTTGAGATGAAGTTAGGCCGTTCAAATGAATTAATCTTGCTTGAGGCTATTTTGGCAAATATTTTCGTAAATATTGCTATTCTTTCATTTGTTTTGGTCAAAGATGGTGGTGCCAAACTTTGGCTTGTGTTGTCAGCGATTTACATGTTTGTATTCTTAACAAACGAGCACATTGCGGCGAACTTTGCTTCTTTCGCGATTGTGAAATTCAGTGTTGCTGCTGATTCAATTGCTAACTTTGGTGTTGGAAATATGCTTCGCCACTGGGGTGTAACCTTCATTGGGAACTTTATCGGAGGAGGCCTCTTGATGGGTCTTCCATATGCCTTCCTCAATAAAAACGAAGATACTTATGTAGATTAAGAAATGAGCACGATTGAGTCGTGCTTTTTTTGTTTTGTAAGAAGTAATAGTCGCTCCTTATATCAAAATATAGAAAAGAGGTATTAGTCAATATAGGTTGATAGTGCTACAATATCCTTAATGAAACTATATGGAGGTCGCCTTATGACTCGTGATTTTAAATTTGAAACTCTGCAACTACATGCTGGTCAAGTTGTGGATCCAGCTACCAAGTCTCGTGCAGTACCGATTTATCAAACAACATCTTTTGTTTTTGACGATACGCAGGAAGGTGCCGATCTTTTTGCCTTGAGAAAACCAGGCAACATCTATACTCGTATTACAAATCCTACAACGGCTGCTTTTGAAGAAAGAATTGCAGCTCTGGAAGGTGGTGTCGGAGCTCTTGCAACAGCATCAGGTATGGCAGCAGTAACCTATACGATTTTGGCACTTGCCCACGCAGGTGACCATGTAGTAGCAGCATCAACTATTTACGGTGGGACCTTCAATCTCTTGAAAGAAACCCTTCCTCGTTATGGTATCACAACAACCTTTGTCGATGTGGATAATTTGGAGGAAGTAGAAGCAGCTATCAATGACAATACCAAGCTAGTCTTGATTGAAACCTTGGGGAATCCCTTGATTAACATACCTGACTTGGAAAAATTGGCTGAGATTGCTCACAAGCATCAGATTCCACTCGTTTCTGACAATACCTTTGCTACACCTTATTTAATTAACGTCTTTTCTCACGGTGTAGATATTGCCATTCACTCTGCGACTAAGTTTATCGGTGGGCATGGTACAACTATTGGTGGAGTGATTGTCGATAGCGGTCGTTTTGACTGGGCGGCTTCAGGGAAATTCCCTCAATTTGTTGAGGAAGACCCAAGCTACCATAATTTGAGCTATACTCGTGATGTGGGTGCAGCAGCCTTTATTATCGCTGTCCGTGTTCAATTGCTCCGTGATACAGGGGCGGCCTTGTCGCCATTTAATGCCTTCCTCTTGCTTCAAGGACTTGAAACCCTTTCTCTTCGTGTGGAACGCCATGTGCAAAATGCTGAGAAAATTGTTGATTTCCTTGTCAACCATCCTAAGGTAGAAAAGGTAAACTATCCAAAACTTGCAGACAGTCCTTATCATGCCTTGGCTGAAAAATACTTTCCAAAAGGTGTGGGCTCCATCTTTACCTTCCATGTCAAAGGTGGGGAGGCAGAAGCACGCAAGGTCATTGATAATTTGGAAATCTTCTCTGACCTAGCAAACGTAGCAGATGCTAAATCGCTTGTTGTCCATCCAGCAACAACCACTCACGGTCAATTGTCAGAAAAAGACCTAGAAGCAGCAGGTGTCACACCAAACCAAATTCGTTTGTCAATCGGTCTTGAAAATGTAGATGATTTGATTGAAGATTTGCGCTTGGCCTTGGAAAAAATTTAAAGAAAAAGAAGATAAACAGTGGGTTTCGACTCGCTGTTTTTGATTTTCCCTCAGGCATGATATAATGGTTACAGAAGTCTAGAAAGAGGAACGTTATGAACGAAATCAAATGTCCCAATTGTGGGGAAGTCTTTACAGTAAATGAGAGTCAGTATGCCGAACTTCTGTCCCAAGTAAGAACGGCAGAGTTTGATAAGGAATTGCACGATCGCATGAAGCAGGAACTGGCCTTGGCTGAGCAAAAAGCTATGAATGAGCAACAGACTAAACTTGCTCAAAAAGATCAAGAAATTGCGCAATTACAGAGTCAAATCCAAAACTTTGATACAGAAAAAGAATTGGCTAAGAAAGAAGTTGAGCAGACAAGCCATCAGGCTCTCTTGGCCAAGGACAAGGAAGTACAGTCCTTGGAAAACCAATTGGCTACTTTGCGTTTGGAACATGAAAATCAGCTACAGAAGACCCTTTCTGACCTAGAAAAAGAACGAGACCAGGTTAAAAATCAGCTTCTCTTGCAAGAAAAAGAAAACGAACTTTCTCTTGCTTCTGTTAAGCAAAACTATGAAGCACAGCTCAAGGCAGCCAGTGAACAAGTCGAATTTTATAAGAATTTCAAAGCTCAACAATCTACAAAAGCTATCGGGGAAAGTCTGGAACACTATGCAGAGAGTGAGTTTAACAAGGTCCGTAGTTTTGCATTTCCAAATGCCTACTTTGAGAAGGATAACAAGGTCTCTGCGCGTGGGTCTAAGGGGGACTTTATTTTCCGTGAATGTGATGAAAATGGGGTCGAGATTATCTCCATTATGTTTGAGATGAAAAACGAAGCGGATGGAACAGAGAAGAAGCACAAGAATGCAGATTTTTACAAGGAATTGGACAAGGACCGTCGGGAAAAGAACTGTGAGTATGCCGTTTTGGTGACCATGCTTGAGGCTGATAACGACTACTTTAACACAGGAATTGTTGATGTCAGCCACGAGTATGAAAAGATGTATGTGGTTCGTCCTCAATTCTTTATCCAGTTGATTGGACTCCTGCGAAATGCTGCGCTTAATTCTTTGAAATATAAGCAAGAGTTGGCCTTAGTTCGGGAGCAAAATATCGATATTACACATTTTGAGGAAGATTTGGACGCCTTTAAACAGGCCTTTGCTAAGAACTATAACTCAGCTTCGACCAACTTTGGTAAAGCCATTGATGAAATCGATAAGGCCATTAAGCGTATGGAAGAGGTTAAGAAATTCTTGACAACATCTGAAAACCAACTTCGCCTCGCAAACAATAAATTGGAAGATGTCTCTGTTAAAAAATTGACCCGAAAAAATCCAACAATGAAAGCCAAGTTTGAAGCTCTGAAGGGGGAGTGAGAAAGAAATATATGAACGGTATTATCAACTTAAAAAAAGAAGCAGGGATGACCTCGCATGATGCGATTTTTAAACTGCGTAAGATTTTGGGAACTAAGAAGATTGGTCATGGTGGGACCTTGGATCCGGATGTGGTGGGTGTTTTACCCATTGCAGTTGGCAAGGCGACCCGCATGGTCGAGTTTATGCAGGATGAGGGTAAGGTCTATGAGGGGGAAATCACTCTGGGTTATTCCACGACGACTGAGGATGCCAGTGGGGAAGTAGTCGCAGAGACACCTGTTTTATCGCCCTTGTATGAAAAGCTTGTTGATGAAGCAATCGCCAGTCTGACAGGACCTATTACTCAGATTCCGCCTATGTATTCGGCTGTTAAGGTCAATGGTCGCAAACTCTATGAGTATGCGCGTGCTGGTCAGGAAGTGGAGCGCCCAGAACGTCAGGTGACCATTTATCAATTTGAGCGAACAAGTCCGATTTCTTATGAAGGTCATCTTGCACGCTTTACTTTTCGTGTAAAATGCAGTAAAGGGACTTACATCCGTACCTTGTCGGTTGACTTGGGAGAAAAATTGGGCTATGCGGCTCATATGTCACATCTGACTCGTACTAGTGCAGCCGGTTTACAGCTAGAAAACGCTCTTACCTTGGAAGAAATTGCTGAAAAAGTGGAGGCCGGTCAACTGGACTTTCTCCATCCTCTAGAGATTGGGACAGGGGACCTTGTCAAAGTTTTCCTAACTCCAGAAGAGGCTACAGAAGTACGCTTTGGTCGTTTTATAGAGCTAGACCAAACAAATCAAGAATTGGCTGCCTTTGAAGATGACAAATTGCTAGCCATTCTTGAAAAACGGGATAACCTCTACAAGCCAAGGAAGGTTTTTCGTTAGTATAATTGAAGTGTAGAAATTGGAATTGTTTCCCCTAGACTATCCAAATCAGACTATAAATTTTGCAAAAAATGTGATAGAATAGACGACGGATAAAAAAACGGAGGATAGCATGCAAAATAGACCAATCATTATCGGAGTGACAGGTGGTTCTGGTGGTGGTAAGACCAGTGTTTCGAGAGCCATTTTATCGCATTTTCCTGATGAAAAGATTTCCATGATTGAGCATGATTCATACTACAAGGATCAGTCTCATTTGACCTTTGAAGATCGTATCAAAACTAACTACGACCATCCTTTTGCCTTTGATACAGACTTGATGATCGAGCAGATGAAGGAGTTGTTGGCAGGGCGTCCGGTAGACATCCCAACTTATGACTATACAGAGCATACACGAAGCAGCAAGACCTATCGTCAAGAACCTCAAGATGTCTTTATCGTTGAGGGGATTTTGGTCTTGGAGGATAAGCGTCTGCGCGATTTGATGGATATCAAGATTTTTGTGGATACAGACGATGATGTGCGCATTATTCGTCGGATCAAGCGTGATATGGAAGAGCGTGGCCGTAGTTTGGATAGCGTTATTGACCAGTATTTAGGTGTGGTCAAACCTATGTACCACCAGTTTATCGAGCCAACCAAGCGTTATGCTGATATCGTCATTCCTGAGGGAGTCAGCAATACAGTGGCTATCGACCTTTTGACAACCAAGATTGAAAAGATTTTGGAAGAAGCTAGAAACAGCAAATAAACAGATGTGGAGGCCTTGCCTCCTTTTTCTATTTTTCTCTCACAATGGTACATAAATGGAGATTTTTAGGCATATTTTTGGTATAATAATACCCATGAAAGAGCAAGAAAATGAGTAGTAGGTGGAGATGGAAAAGTATTTATCGGTAACAACTTTGACCAAGTATCTGAAAATGAAATTCGATAAAGACCCTTACTTGGAACGGGTCTATTTAACTGGTCAAGTTTCCAACTTTCGTAAACGACCTACTCACCAATATTTCTCCCTAAAGGATGACCATGCAGTTATTCAAGCGACCATCTGGTCTGGGATTTATCAGAAATTAGGCTTCGACCTGGAAGAAGGGATGAAGATCAATGTGATTGGGCGTGTACAGGTCTATGAGCCGAGCGGTAGCTACTCCATCATCATTGAAAAGGCAGAGCCTGATGGAGTTGGTGCACTTGCGATACAGTTTGAACAACTCAAGAAAAAATTGACAGAAGAGGGCCTGTTTCAAGAGAGGTTCAAGCAACCTCTGCCTCAATTTTCTAAGAGAATTGGTGTAGTAACCAGTCGCAGCGGAGCTGTGATTCGAGATATTATCACGACCGTCAGCAGACGCTTTCCAGGTGTTGATATCCTTCTCTATCCGACCAAGGTGCAAGGTGAAGGCTCTGCGGAGGAAATTGCTCGAAATATTGCGCGTGCCAATCAACGTGACGATTTGGATTTGCTGATTATTGGTCGTGGTGGAGGTTCTATCGAGGATCTTTGGGCCTTTAACGAAGAAATCGTGGTACGAGCGATTTTTGAATCTTGTTTACCAGTTATCTCTAGTGTGGGGCATGAGACGGATGTGACCTTGGCAGATTTTGTGGCAGATCGCCGCGCTGCCACACCAACAGCAGCTGCTGAACTGGCAACACCTGTGACCAAGTTGGATCTATTAACTCATTTGCAAAATCAGGAAAAACGGATGTCAACAGCAGTCCGAAATGTCCTAGCTAAGAAACAAGAGGCTTTGAAAAAATGCAGTCAGTCAGTCATCTTTAGACAGCCAGAGCGTTTGTATGATGGCTATATGCAACGCTTGGATCAACTGCAATTGCGCTTAAAACAAAGTTTACGTACACGGATTTCTGATAACAAACAGATAGTACAAGCAAGGACGCATCGACTGGTACAATTATCACCCGTTACCAAAATCCAACGCTATCAAGACCGTCTAGGTCAGTTGGACAAGCTTCTCCGTAGCCAAATGGCGCTGGTTTATGATGCCAAGGTTGCTGAGGTTAAGAGACTTTCAGAAGCACTTCTGATGTTGGATACGAGCCGAATTGTGGCGCGAGGTTATGCTATTGTCAAAAAAGAAGAGTTAGTTGTAGATTCGGTTGAAAATTTGAAGAAAAAAGACCAAGTGACGCTTTTGATGCGGGATGGTCAAGTAGAATTAGAGGTTAAAGATGTCAAAACAAAAGAAATTTGAGGAAAATCTAGCAGAACTGGAGACCATTGTCCAAAGTTTGGAAAATGGTGAAATTGCTCTGGAAGATGCGATTGCTGCCTTTCAAAAGGGCATGGTCTTGTCAAAAGAGCTCCAAGCTACGCTAGACAAGGCTGAAAAGACCTTGGTCAAGGTTATGCAAGAAGACGGAACAGAAAGTGATTTTGAATGAAAAAGCAAGAAAAATTAGCTCTTGTTGAGTCGGCTTTGGAAGACTTTTATGGAGACCAGCAGTTTGCCTCTAGTTTGCGAGAGTCTGTTCTCTATTCCATTCATGCTGGTGGCAAGCGTATTCGCCCCTTTCTCTTGTTAGAAGTTCTGGAAGCCTTGCAGGTCGCTATTAAACCTGCTCACGCACAGGTTGCTGCGGCCTTGGAAATGATTCATACAGGGAGCTTGATTCACGATGATCTTCCAGCTATGGATGATGATGATTACCGTCGGGGACGCTTGACCAACCACAAGAAATTCGGTGAAGCTATGGCGATATTGGCTGGGGATGCCTTATTCCTAGATCCTTACGCCCTGATAGCGCAGGCAGATTTGCCAAGTCAGATTAAGGTGGACTTGATTGCCAACTTATCCCTTGCTTCAGGTAGTCTGGGTATGGTGGCAGGGCAGGTTTTGGACATGGAGGGTGAACACCAGCACTTGTCTTTGGAAGAACTCCAGACTATTCATGCTAATAAGACTGGAAAACTACTAGCCTTTCCCTTCCAAGCGGCTGCTATCATTGCGGAATTGGCACCTGAAATGCAGGCAAAGCTGAAAACTATTGGGGAATTGATTGGACTTGCTTTTCAAGTTCGAGATGATGTACTGGATGTGACTGCCAGTTTTGAGGAAATCGGCAAGACGCCACAAAAGGATTTGCAGGCAGAAAAATCAACCTATCCAGCTTTGTTGGGCTTGGAAGAGGCTATTTCCTTTTGTAACCAGACTTTGGATCAAGCTAATGTAAAATTAGAAGAAATTGCCCAGCAGGTTCCCTTTGAAACAGAATCGATTGTAAGTGTAGTAGAAAGTTTGAGAATCAATGGCTAAGGAAAGAGTGGATGTACTAGCTTATAAACAGGGCTTGTTTGAAACGCGAGAACAAGCCAAGCGCGGTGTCATGGCTGGCCTAGTCGTAGCAGTCCTGAATGGAGAACGGTTTGACAAACCAGGAGAGAAAATTCCAGATGACACCGAGCTAAAACTAAAGGGTGAAAAACTCAAGTATGTCAGCCGTGGTGGCTTGAAATTAGAAAAGGCCTTGCAGGTCTTTGATTTATCAGTGGATGGGGCGACCACGATTGATATCGGGGCTTCTACTGGTGGTTTTACCGATGTTATGCTACAGAATGGTGCCGAGTTAGTCTTTGCAGTTGATGTTGGTACCAATCAGTTGGCTTGGAAACTACGCCAAGACCCACGTGTTGTCAGCATGGAGCAGTTTAATTTCCGCTATGCTGAAAAGACCGATTTTGAAAAGGAACCGAGCTTTGCCAGTATTGATGTGAGTTTCATTTCCCTCAGTCTGATTCTGCCAGCCTTGCACCGTGTCTTGGCAGATCAAGGTCAGGTCGTGGCTCTAGTTAAGCCTCAGTTTGAAGCAGGACGTGAGCAGATTGGGAAAAATGGAATCATTCGCGATGCCAAGGTCCATCAACATGTCCTTGAATCTGTCACATCTATGGCAGTAGAGGAAGGTTTTTCAGTCCTTGGTTTGGATTTTTCTCCCATCCAAGGTGGTCATGGAAATATTGAGTTTTTAGCGTATTTGAAAAAAGAAGAGTCAGCAAGCAATCAGGTTCTTGCTGAGATTGAAGAAGTAGTAGAGAGGGCGCATAGTCAATTTAAAAATGAATAAAAAAGAGAGACTTGAAAAAATTAGACGATTTGTGACAGATTATCAAATCGGTACACAAGAAGAAATCGTAGAACATTTGAAAGAGGCAGGAATCACTGCCACTCAAGCGACTGTATCACGAGATATCAAAGAGCTAGGCATTGTCAAAATTCCTTTGAGAGACAACACCTATGTTTATGAATTGCCAAAATCAATCGTAAAAAGTTTGCAACTGGCTGAAGACAATATTGAGTCAGCTGAATTGATGGATAAGATGATCAATCTCCAAGTTATTCCAGGAAATACGGCTTTTGTAAAAGCTCAGTTAACCGAGACTTTTGCGGATAAGATTTTTAGCTGTTTGGCTGATGATAGCTCGATTTTAGTCATTGCCAGAAGTGAAAATCTAGCTGAGGAAATCTTTGAACAAGTAAAAAATTGGTAGGTCTATATGTTACTTGAAATTTCGATAAAAAACTTTGCCATTATTGAGGCTATTTCCCTCAATTTTGAAAAGGGTATGACTGTTCTGACTGGTGAAACGGGTGCAGGGAAGTCGATTATCATTGATGCCATGAATATGATGTTGGGAGCTCGTGCGACGACAGATGTTATTCGTCATGGTGCGCCAAAGGCAGAGATAGAGGGGCTTTTCTCAGTTGAGAATAGTCGCCTTTTACAGGAAATTTTTGATGAGCAAGGTTTGGAAATGGGTGATGAAATTATCATCCGTCGAGAAATTCTGCAAAATGGTCGGAGTATTAGTCGTGTCAATGGCCAGATGGTTAATCTGTCTGTTTTGCGCGCTATTGGGCAATATCTGGTAGATATTCATGGTCAGCATGACCAAGAGGAGTTAATGCGTCCCCAACTGCATATCCAGATGTTGGATGAATTTGGCGATGCAGCTTTTTGGGAATTGAAAGAAACCTATCAAACGAGTTTTGATGCCTACCGTAAAATGCGTAAGCAGGTTCTGGAAGTCAAGAAAAACCAACAGGAACATAAGGCACGTATTGAAATGTTGGAATTTCAAATGGCAGAGATTGAGGCGGCAAACTTGCAAGCTGGAGAAGACCTGGCTCTCAACCAAGAGCGAGATAAACTTCTCAACCATAAAAATATTGCGGATACACTGACTAATGCCTACAGTATGTTGGACAATGAAGACTTTTCAAGTTTAGCCAATGTTCGTTCAGCCATGAATGACATGGAAAGTGTCGAAGAGTACGACCCTGAATATCGTGAAATTTCAAGCTCTCTGTCTGAGACCTACTATGTCTTAGAAGATATTGGCAAGCGTTTAGAAGCTATCATTGAGGACCTTGATTTTGATGGCAATCGCCTCATGCAGGTTGAGAATCGTTTGGACCTCCTTCATACCATTACCCGTAAGTATGGTGGGACTGTAGACGATGTCTTGCTTTATTTTGCCAAGATTACGGAAGAATACAATCTCTTGACAGGTAATAATCTTTCGTCTGAGGACATGGAAGCAGAGCTCAAGAAATTGGAAGTCAATCTTGTTGATTTGGCAGGTCAGCTTGCCTCTGCTCGTCATGACTTGGCCCAGCAGCTCGAAGCAGAGATTAAACAAGAACTGCAAGACCTTTATATGGAAAAAGCCCAATTTCAGGTTCGTTTTAGCAAGGGCAAATTCAGTCGTGAGGGAAATGAAATGGTCGAGTTTTACATTTCAACCAACCCTGGCGAAGACTTTAAACCCTTGGTTAAGGTTGCATCTGGCGGAGAATTGTCTCGCCTCATGCTAGCTATTAAATCTGCCTTTTCACGTAAAGAAGGCAAGACAAGTATTGTCTTTGATGAAGTGGATACGGGAGTTTCAGGTCGTGTTGCCCAAGCTATTGCACAGAAGATTCATAAAATTGGTCAGCATGGTCAGGTTCTGGCTATTTCCCATTTGCCACAAGTGATTGCGATTGCGGATTATCAATTCTTTATTGAGAAGATTAGTAATGACCATTCAACAGTTTCGACTGTTCGTCTCTTGACTGTTGAAGAGCGAGTGGAGGAAGTTGCCAAGATGTTGGCAGGTGATGATGTGACGGAAGCAGCCCTGACGCAAGCCAGAGAATTGTTGAGAAACAGGGAGAAATAAGATGACAGACTATTATGTAATTGGAGATGTTCACGGAAAAGCTGGGATGCTGGAAGACCTTCTCAAAACATGGGATGGTCAGACCCAGTTACTCTTTCTAGGGGATTTGATTGACCGTGGTGAAGATAGTCGCCGTGTTCTAGAGATGGTTAAGGACTTAGTGGACAATCAAGGGGCTATCTGTTTGTCAGGAAATCATGAGTATATGTTTTTGACATGGCTAGATGATCCAGAAGAAAGCTATGATCACTATCGTCGCAATGGTGGAGATACAACCATTAACTCTATCCTAGGTCGTCCTTTGGATGCACCGGTTGATGGAGTTGAGGATGCCAAGCGTGTTGCTACTGAAGCAGCAGACTTGGTCGAATTTATTCGTCAAATGCCATTTGTGGTAGAGACAGACAAGTATATCTTTGTGCACGCAGGTATTGATTTGACCTTAGACGACTGGCATGAAACCACAGATTACAAGAAAGTATGGCTTAGAAAACCATTCCACGAAGCAGAAAATCATACTGGAAAAATCATTGTCTTTGGCCATACACCGGTCTATGGTTTGTTAAAGCAAGAGCGTGGTACTGCTGAGCTTTGGACTACAGAAGATGGCAAGATTGGAATGGATGGAGGAGCTGTTTATGGTGGTGTCCTTCATGGGATTGTCTTTACTGACCAAGGAATGACAGAACACCACTTTATTGAGAATGACGGCTTTGTTGCTGAAGATTAGTACTCCTAGCAGGGTATGGTCTTGTCAAAATGTCAAAAACAATTTATAATAAATAGATACCCTGAAAGGAAGAGAATCATGAACTTAGAAGAATTGAAAAAACGACAGGAGAAGATCCGGAACTTCTCTATTATCGCTCATATTGACCACGGGAAATCAACTCTAGCAGACCGCATTTTGGAAAAGACAGAGACCGTTTCAAGCCGTGAAATGCAAGCACAACTTCTGGATAGCATGGATTTAGAGCGAGAACGTGGGATTACCATTAAGTTGAATGCCATCGAGCTGAATTATACTGCTAAAGATGGGGAAACTTATATTTTCCACTTGATTGACACGCCGGGGCACGTAGACTTCACCTATGAAGTTTCACGTTCGCTAGCTGCCTGTGAGGGAGCGATTTTGGTCGTCGATGCTGCCCAAGGGATTGAGGCCCAAACCCTTGCCAACGTTTATCTGGCCTTGGACAATGATTTGGAAATCATGCCAGTCATTAATAAAATTGACCTGCCAGCTGCAGATCCTGAGCGTGTGCGTACTGAGATTGAGGATGTCATTGGTTTGGATGCCAGTGAAGCAGTTTTGGCTTCTGCTAAGGCTGGTATTGGCATCGAAGAAATTCTAGAGCAAATCGTAGAAAAAGTGCCAGCGCCAACAGGTGATGTGACGGCACCACTTAAGGCCTTGATTTTCGACTCTGTTTATGATGCTTACCGTGGAGTTATTCTTCAAGTGCGTGTCATGGATGGGGTGGTCAAACCTGGCGATAAGATTCAGCTTATGAGCAATGGCAAGACTTTTGATGTTACGGAAGTCGGTATCTTTACACCCAAGGCAGTTGGTCGTGATTTCCTTGCTACTGGTGACGTTGGATATATCGCTGCATCTATCAAGACAGTTCAGGACACTCGTGTGGGTGATACCGTTACCTTGGCAACCAATCCTGCGGCTGAGCCATTACATGGTTACAAACAAATGAATCCTATGGTCTTTGCGGGTCTATATCCTATCGAGTCAAACAAGTACAATGACCTACGTGAAGCGCTTGAAAAATTGCAACTGAATGATGCTAGTCTGCAGTTTGAACCAGAAACATCTCAGGCACTTGGATTTGGTTTCCGTTGTGGTTTCCTTGGACTTCTCCATATGGATGTTATCCAAGAGCGTTTGGAACGTGAGTTCAACATTGACCTCATCATGACAGCTCCATCTGTTATCTATAAGGTCAACTTGACCGACGGTGAGTCTATGGATGTATCTAACCCATCTGAGTTCCCAGATCCTACCAAGATTGCGACCATTGAAGAGCCTTATGTTAAGGCGCAAATCATGGTACCACAGGAGTTCGTAGGAGCTGTAATGGAGCTAGCTCAGCGCAAGCGTGGTGACTTTGTGACTATGGACTATATTGATGATAACCGTGTCAATGTTATCTATCAAATTCCACTGGCTGAAATCGTCTTTGACTTCTTTGATAAGCTTAAGTCTTCAACACGTGGTTATGCAAGCTTTGACTACGAATTGTCAGAGTATCGCCCCTCTAAGCTGGTCAAAATGGACATCCTTCTCAATGGAGACAAGGTGGATGCCCTTAGCTTTATCGTTCACAAGGACTTTGCCTACGAACGCGGAAAACTCATCGTTGATAAGCTTAAGAAAATCATCCCTCGCCAACAATTTGAGGTGCCAATTCAAGCAGCTATTGGACACAAGATTGTGGCTCGTACTGATATCAAGGCCCTTCGTAAGAACGTACTTGCTAAATGTTATGGTGGTGACGTTTCTCGTAAACGTAAACTACTTGAAAAACAAAAAGCTGGTAAGAAGCGCATGAAAGCTATTGGATCAGTAGAAGTTCCACAAGAAGCCTTCCTCAGCGTCTTGAGTATGGATGAAGAATAAGTTAACATAATTATTTTTCTTGTTAATAGCAAAATTATATAAGAATCAATAGTAAAGCAGGCTTAAATGGTCTGCTTTTTTTGGTTTTTGGAATATAAAAAAACTTTGAATGTTTGTTTATATGTTTGTTTTTATGTAACAAACTATAAAAGGAACAAAAATATAAAAAAAGAGACAAAAAACAACAAAAAATATTGACAACGATTTCATATAGTGTTATACTTATAGCATAAAGTTAATGGAAAGAAGGGAAAAACCTTATGGGATTAGATCATTTCTTTGACAAAAACCTTGTGTTTTGCTTAGAAGCGGATAATCAAGAACATCTCTTTGATCAGGTTGCTACTTTATTGGAAGAACGAGAAATCGTGACTCCAACCTATCGTGAAGCCTTGATCACGCGTGAAAAGTCATTTCCAACTGGTCTAGATATGGAATTTTTGGGTAAGGATTTGCCGAATGTGGCTATTCCTCACACAGATATTGTTCATAATCTAGCTGAAAAAGTTGTAGTGGTTCGATTAGAGAAACCAGTGACTTTCCACAATATGATTGCACCAGATAAGGAGGTAGAGGTATCCTTGCTCTTCTTTATCATTAATAACTCAAGTTCAAGCCAAACGAACATTCTTGCTCAGTTGATGGACTTCTTTACTGGAAATGGTCATCTTGAAGACCTATCAAAAATTTCTGAACCAGAAGCCCTCTATGCATATATTGCTGAAGCAATTGCTTAATCTTGTCTATTAAAAATATTAAATCGGAGGAAATCCATATGATTAAAATTCTTGCTGCCTGCGGTGCAGGTGTTAACTCAAGCCACCAAATTAAAAGTGCTCTTGAAGAAGAACTTTCAAACCGCGGTTTCGATGTTCACTGTGATGCGGTAATGGTCAAAGACGTTAACGAAGACCTTATCAAAGGTTATGACATCTTCACACCCATTGCTGCTACAGACCTTGGTTTTGATCCAGGTATTCCAGTTATCGAAGCTGGACCAATCTTATTCCGTATCCCAGCAATGAGTGCTCCAGTATTTGATAATATTGAAGCAGCTATCAAAGAACACGGGTTAAGCTAATTTTAATTTGTTAACATTCATATAACTATAAAAAGGGAGGAACTATTATGGATGTCATTATCGAACTAGCCAATAAGCTGTTCAAACCTATCTTGGATATGGGTGGGCCAATCATCATGCTGATCATTTTGACAGTATTGGCTCTACTTTTTGGAGTGAAATTCTCCAAAGCACTTGAAGGTGGTATCAAACTTGCCATCGCTCTTACTGGTATCGGTGCTATCATCGGTATGCTGAATGGTGCTTTCTCAGCATCACTTGCAAAATTCGTTGAAAATACTGGTATTCAATTGAACATCACTGACGTTGGTTGGGCACCACTTGCTACAATCACTTGGGGATCTGCTTGGACACTTTACTTCTTGCTCATCATGTTGATTGTCAACGTAGTGATGCTTGCTATGAAGAAAACTGATACACTTGACGTTGATATCTTCGATATCTGGCACTTGTCTATCACAGGTCTTTTGATTAAATGGTATGCAGACAACAACGGTGTAAGCCAAGGGGTTTCACTCTTCATCGCCACTGCAGCAGTTGTCCTTGTAGGTGTTCTTAAAATCATCAACTCTGATTTGATGAAACCTACATTTGATGACCTTCTTAACGCACCAAGTTCATCACCAATGACTTCAACTCACATGAACTACATGATGAACCCAGTTATCATGGTTTTGGATAAGATTTTTGAAAAATTCTTCCCAGGTCTTGATAAATATGACTTTGATGCTGCTAAATTGAACAAGAAAATCGGTTTCTGGGGATCTAAATTCTTCATCGGTTTCATCCTTGGTATCGTTATCGGTTTGATGGGTACTCCACATCCAGTTGCTGGCGTAGAAGATGCAGCAAACTGGCAATTAGTTATTAAAGGTTGGTTGTCTCTTGGTTTGACAGCCGGTGTATCTTTGGAACTCTTCTCACTCATCGGTTCATGGTTCATCGCTGCCGTAGAACCACTTTCACAAGGTATTACAAACGTTGCTACTAAACGTCTTCAAGGACGTAAATTTAATATCGGTCTTGACTGGCCATTCATCGCTGGTCGTGCTGAAATCTGGGCTTGTGCCAACGTACTTGCACCAATCATGTTGATCGAAGCTGTGCTTCTTTCAAAAGTCGGAAATGGTATCTTGCCACTTGCAGGTATCATCGCTATGGGTGTTACTCCAGCTCTCTTGGTTGTAACACGTGGTAAATTGCTCCGTATGATTATCTTCGGAACACTCTTGTTGCCACTCTTCCTTCTTTCAGGTACACTTATCGCACCATTTGCAACAGAACTTGCTAAAGGTGTAGGTGCCTTCCCAGCAGGTGTGAGCGAAACTCAATTGATCACTCACTCAACTCTTGAAGGACCAATCGAAAAACTTCTTGGTTGGACAATTGGTAACACTACAACAGGTGATATCAAAGCAATCCTTGGTGCTGTAGTCTTCCTTGTATTCTATATCGGTATCTTTGCATGGTACAGAAAACAAATGATCAAACGTAACGAAGAGTACGCAGCAAAAGCAAAATAATGCGCTCCTATAAAATGTAAGCTCAATGAAAATCAAAGAGCAAACTAGGAAGCTAGCCGCAGGCTGTACTAAAGTACGGCAAGGCGACGCTGACGAAGTTTGAATTGGATTTTCGCAGAGTGTAAATTGTTGAAACTAGGTTGTCATACCATTAGGAGTGACAGCCTAGTTTTTTATAAACTATCAAGAAATCGGAGAAAATAATGGTAATTGAATTAAAATCAGAACAATTAAGAGTTGAATTTAACAGTTTTGGTGGGGCTCTTTCTTCTATAAAAGATACTGAGGGACTGGAGTATTTGTGGCAAGGGGATGCCACTTATTGGAGTGGACAAGCTCCTGTTCTCTTCCCCATTTGTGGTTCTTTGAGAGAGGATACAGCCCTCTATATAGATGAGAAGGGGCAAGAAAGCAAAGGAAAGATTCCTCGTCATGGTTTGGTTCGTAAGAAAGAATTTGAATTAGTTGAACAGACAGATAATAGTGTAACTTTTGCAATTGAAGACGATGAGAATAGCTATCAGAACTACCCTTATTATTTCCGCCTAGAAATCACTTATAGCCTTACTGGCAAGACAGTACGAACTCAATACAAGATTTTCAATAAAGAAACTAGCAAGGTCATGCCTTACTTTATTGGTGGACATCCAGGATTTAATTGTCCTCTACTGGATGATGAAGTCTATGAAGATTATTATCTAGAGTTTGAGAAAGAAGAGACTTGCTCTGTTCCACGTCCTTTCCCAGAAACAGGTATGCTGGATTTTCAAGATAGAAGTCCATGGCTAGAAGGTCAAAAAGAATTAGACCTCAGCTATGATCTTTTCAGCACTGATGCAGTCACCTTAGATGAATTGCAATCTAGAACAATTGCCCTTCGTTCTCGTAAACATGATAAGGGATTGAAAGTGCACTTTGCAGAGTTTCCAAATCTCATTATCTGGTCAACTTTGAATAAGGGTCCTTTCATTGCTTTTGAACCATGGTCTGGCTTGTCAACATCTCTTGAAGAAGGAGATCATCTAGAAGATAAGAAGAATGTTCGCCTCCTAGAACCTGGTCAAGTGGATCAAATTGGTTTTGACATCGAAATTTTTTAGTTAAAAAAACACAAAAACAAACATTAATTGTTGACTTTTTTAAGAAATAGGAGTATATTATGTTTGTAAGCAACAAATGATGTTTGTCACAAACAAACAATCACTTGTTATATTCTCTTTCGTGGAGAAAGATTATTTCTAGGAAACTGATTTCCTAAACTTGAATAAGGTGTCATTCATCTCATTCAATCCAATTTGTCAATAAACTGCTAGAAAGCTTTTGTAGGTAAACTGTTAACTATAAAAGGTTTTACTAGCCTAGAAAAATAAAAGGAGTATACAATATGTCTATTGTTATCGGTGCAGATGCTGCAGGTTTGAGATTGAAAGAAGTTGTGAAAGACTTCTTGGAAAAAGAAAACTTCCACGTTGTGGATGTTACAGCTGAAGGTCAAGACTTTGTTGATGTGACTCTTGCTGTTGCTGCAGAAGTAAACAAAGAAGAACAAAACCTTGGTATCGTGATTGATGCTTATGGAGCTGGTCCATTTATGGTCGCAACTAAGATCAAAGGAATGGTTGCTGCAGAAGTATCTGACGAACGTTCAGCTTATATGACTCGTGGTCACAACAACTCACGTATGATCACTATGGGTGCACAACTTGTTGGTGATGAATTGGCTAAAAACATCGCTAAAGGATTTGTTAACGGTAAATACGATGGTGGACGTCACCAAATTCGTGTTGATATGTTGAACAAAATGTGCTAATACTCTTCAAAAATCAAGATAATCTGTTGTCAGCTCACTTTAGCTAACCTCAGTTATGCTTGCAGCTCGCTTCCTAAGCTAATCTTGATTTTTCTTGAGTAGGGATAAATGATATTAGATTTATATAATTAATCGGAGGGAATAACTAATGAGAATTGCAATTGGATGTGACCACATCGTAACAGATGAAAAAATGGCGGTTTCAGAATTTTTGAAATCAAAAGGATATGAAGTCATTGACTTTGGTACATATGACCATACACGTACTCACTACCCAATCTTTGGTAAAAAAGTAGGGGAAGCTGTAACTAGCGGTCAAGCTGATCTTGGGGTATGTATTTGTGGTACTGGTGTTGGTATCAACAACGCTGTGAATAAAGTTCCAGGTGTCCGTTCTGCCTTGGTTCGTGATATGACAACAGCCCTTTATGCTAAAGAACAATTGAACGCCAACGTTATCGGTTTTGGTGGTAAGATTACTGGTGAATTGCTCATGTGTGATATCATCGAAGCTTTCATCCATGCTGAATACAAACCATCTGAAGAAAACAAGAAATTGATTGCGAAAATTGAACACGTTGAAAGTCACAATGCTCAACAAACAGACGCAAACTTCTTCACTGAATTCCTTGAAAAATGGGATCGCGGAGAATACCACGACTAAGAGGTGACCTATGATTTTAACAGTCACAATGAACCCATCCATTGATATCTCCTATCCCTTGGATGAGTTGAAGATTGATACTGTCAATCGTGTGGTGGATGTTACCAAAACAGCTGGTGGTAAGGGTCTCAATGTTACACGAGTGCTTTCAGAATTTGGAGATTCTGTTCTTGCTACTGGTTTAGTGGGTGGCAAACTTGGTGAGTTTTTGGTTGAAAATATCGATGATCAAGTAAAGAAAGATTTCTTCTCAATTCAGGGAGAAACTCGTAACTGTATTGCTATTCTCCACGGTGACAACCAAACAGAAGTTCTTGAAAAAGGACCTGAAGTTCTTGAACAAGAAGGTCAAGACTTTTTGGAACATTTCAAAAAACTCTTGAAGTCAGTTGAAGTAGTAGCTATCTCAGGTAGTCTGCCAGCTGGCCTTCCAGTTGATTACTATGCGAGCTTGGTAGAACTTGCTAATCAAGCTGGCAAGCCCGTTGTCTTGGACTGCTCTGGTGTAGCACTTCAGGCGGTTCTTGAATCACCACATAAACCAACAGTCATCAAACCAAATAATGAGGAATTATCTCAGCTTCTTGGAAGAGAAGTTTCTGAGGATTTGGATGAATTAAAAGAAGTCCTTCAAGAACCTTTGTTTGCAGGGATTGAATGGATTATTGTTTCGCTTGGTGCCAACGGTGCCTTTGCCAAACATGGTGACACTTTCTACAAGGTAGATATTCCTAGAATTCAGGTAGTCAACCCTGTTGGATCTGGAGATTCTACAGTTGCTGGAATTTCTTCAGGTTTACTTCATAAAGAATCGGATGCAGAATTACTCATCAAGGCAAATGTCCTTGGTATGCTCAATGCTCAAGAAAAAATGACTGGTCATGTCAACATGGCCAACTATCAAGCTCTATATGATCAATTAATAGTAAAAGAGGTATAAAATGGCTTTAACAGAACAAAAACGTGCACGCTTAGAAAAACTTTCTGATGAAAATGGAATCATCTCAGCTCTTGCATTTGACCAACGTGGTGCTTTGAAACGCCTAATGGCTCAACACCAAACAGAAGAACCAACAGTGGCTCAAATGGAAGAACTTAAAGTCTTGGTAGCAGATGAATTGACTAAATACGCTTCATCAATGCTTCTTGACCCTGAATATGGACTTCCAGCTACAAAAGCTCTTGATCCAAAAGCTGGTCTTCTCCTTGCTTATGAAAAAACAGGTTATGATACAACAAGCACAAAACGTTTGCCAGACTGCTTGGATGTTTGGTCTGCAAAACGTATTAAAGAAGAAGGTGCAGATGCAGTTAAATTCTTGCTTTACTATGATGTAGATAGCTCAGACGAACTTAACCAAGAAAAACAAGCTTACATCGAACGTATCGGTTCTGAATGTGTGGCTGAAGATATCCCATTCTTCCTTGAAATCCTTGCTTATGATGAAAAAATTGCAGACGCTGGTTCTGTAGAATACGCGAAAGTAAAACCACACAAAGTTATCGGTGCTATGAAAGTCTTCTCAGACCCACGCTTTAACATTGATGTCTTGAAAGTAGAAGTTCCTGTCAACATTAAATATGTTGAAGGATTCGCTGAAGGTGAAGTAGTTTACACACGTGAAGAAGCAGCAGCCTTCTTCAAAGCCCAAGATGAAGCAACTAACTTGCCATATATCTACTTGAGTGCTGGTGTATCAGCTAAACTCTTCCAAGATACTCTTGTATTTGCTCATGAATCAGGTGCAAACTTCAATGGTGTTCTTTGTGGCCGTGCTACATGGGCTGGATCAGTTGAAGCTTACATCAAAGATGGTGAAGCAGCAGCTCGCGAATGGCTTCGCACAACTGGATTTGAAAACATTGATGAGCTCAATAAAGTTCTTCAAACAACAGCGACTTCATGGAAAGAACGCGTGTAAGCAAGTCCTCCTAGGTTAGGAACATGAATCTAAAAAAATTTTAAAAAAAGTTTTATGTAAAGGTTTACAAAACAACTTACTTGTGCTATACTTAAATCACAAGTTAATACAAGGTGAGTGTTACTAAGTAATATTAGGCATGATCACAGGTGAATTAGAAATCGGCTGATTTTCTAGTTCATTTGTGGTCATTTTTTGTACTAATATACCTTTAAGATATAAAAGGAGGTTGACATGTATCGAATTCTAAATCCAATGAATCACAATGTCTCGCTTGTCAGAAATGATAAAGGAGAAGAAGTGATTGTGATTGGTAAGGGGATTACATTTGGAAAGAAGAAAGGGGATTTGATTGCTGAACATCAGGTTGAGAAAATCTTTCGGATGAAGACTGAAGAGTCAAGAGAAAACTTTATGGCACTCCTCAAAGATGTTCCGCTTGATTTTATCACAGTGACTTATGAAATCATTGATAAGCTATCAAAGAAATATCATTATCCGATTCAAGAGTATCTCTACGTAACCTTGACAGATCATATTTACTGTTCTTACCAAGCTCTAGCACAAGGAAGGTACAAGGATAGTAATCTGCCAGATATTTCCACTAAGTATCCTGTCGCTTTTCAAATCGCAAAAGAAGCATTTGAAATTTACCGCCAGAAGCTAGCAGATCATTTTCCTGATGACGAAATTATTCGGATTGCTTATCATTTCATTAATGCCGAAGGTGAAAATGAAGTGGAACTTGTGGAGTCGATTGATAAGAGGAAAGAAATTCTCAGGAATGTTGAAGAAGTTTTAACGGACTATGCAATTCAACGAACTAAAGAGAATAACCATTTCTATGATCGTTTTATGATTCATTTAAATTATTTCTTGGATTATTTAGACAGATCTAGAGATGATAACCAATCACTTCTGGATATGGAAGATCATATTAAACAATCCTATCCAAAAGCCTTCGAGATTGGTTCCAAGATCTATGATGTGATTACGCAACATACGGGTCTTGATTTGTATAAAAGTGAACGAGTTTATCTAGTTCTACATATCCAACGTTTATTGTCATAAAAATTTAATTAAAAATATCTAAGGAGAATTCTATCATGAATAGAGAAGAAGTAACATTGTTAGGTTTTGAAATCGTAGCCTATGCTGGCGATGCTCGTTCAAAACTATTGGAAGCCTTGAAAGCTGCTGAAGCTGGCGATTTTGCGAAAGCAGATAGCTTAGTCGAGGAAGCTGGTTCTTGCATTGCAGAGGCTCACCACGCGCAAACAAGTCTATTGGCTAAGGAAGCTTCTGGTGAGGACTTAGCCTATAGTGTAACCATGATGCATGGCCAAGACCACTTGATGACAACTATCTTATTAAAAGATTTGATGCACCATTTAATTGAACTGTACAAGAGAGGAGTTAAATAATGAATAAACTAATTGCATTTATTGAGAAAGGAAAACCTTTCTTTGAGAAACTATCTCGTAATATCTATCTTCGTGCTATTCGTGATGGTTTCATTGCAGGTATGCCTGTTATTCTCTTCTCAAGTATTTTTATCTTGATTGCCTTTGTACCAAACTCATGGGGCTTTAAATGGTCTGATGAAGTTGTAGCCTTTCTTATGAAACCTTACAGTTATTCAATGGGTATTTTAGCTCTCTTGGTAGCTGGTACAACAGCCAAGTCATTGACCGACTCAGTAAACCGTAGCATGGAGAAAACCAATCAAATCAACTATATGTCAACACTGTTAGCAGCGATTGTTGGTTTGTTGATGTTGGCAGCTGATCCTATCGAAAATGGTCTTGCTACTGGATTCTTGGGGACAAAAGGTTTGCTTTCAGCCTTCCTTGCTGCCTTTGTTACTGTAGCAATCTATAAGGTTTGTGTTAAGAACAACGTCACTATTCGTATGCCTGACGAAGTTCCACCAAATATCTCACAAGTCTTTAAAGATGTGATTCCATTCACTCTCTCAGTTGTTTCACTTTATGCTCTTGATTTACTAGCTCGTCATTTTGTTGGTGCAAGCGTAGCAGAATCAATCGGTAAATTCTTTGCACCATTATTCTCTGCTGCTGATGGTTATCTAGGTATTACGATTATCTTTGGTGCATTTGCATTCTTCTGGTTTGTTGGTATCCATGGTCCATCTATTGTTGAACCTGCTATCGCAGCAATTACCTATGCCAATGCCGAAGTCAACTTGAACCTTCTCCAACAAGGTATGCACGCTGACAAGATTCTTACTTCTGGTACACAAATGTTTATCGTTACCATGGGTGGTACTGGTGCGACACTGGTTGTTCCATTCATGTTCATGTGGTTAACAAAATCAAAACGTAACCGTGCAATCGGTCGTGCTTCAGTAGTCCCAACATTCTTTGGTGTAAATGAACCAATCTTGTTTGGTGCACCACTTGTATTAAACCCAATCTTCTTCATTCCATTTATCTTTGCTCCAATCGCAAACGTTTGGATCTTCAAATTCTTTATTGAAACACTTGGAATGAACTCATTTACTGCTAATCTACCATGGACAACTCCAGCTCCACTAGGTCTAGTTCTTGGTACGAACTTCCAAGTTCTATCATTCATTCTTGCTGCCCTTCTAATCGTGGTTGACGTAGTCATTTACTATCCATTCCTTAAAGTATATGATGAACAAATTCTTGAAGAAGAGCGTTCAGGTAAATCTAATGATGAATTGAAAGAAAAAGTTGCCGCAAACTTCAACACTGCAAAAGCAGATGCTATTCTTGAAAAAGCTGGTGTAGAAGCAGCACAAAATACAATCACTGAAGAAACAAATGTCCTCGTTCTCTGTGCAGGTGGAGGGACAAGTGGACTTCTTGCGAATGCTTTGAATAAGGCAGCTGCAGAATACAATGTTCCTGTGAAAGCAGCAGCAGGTGGCTATGGTGCTCACCGTGAAATGTTGCCAGAGTTTGATCTTGTTATCCTTGCCCCTCAAGTTGCTTCAAACTTTGAAGACATGAAAGCAGAAACAGATAAGCTCGGTATTAAACTAGCGAAAACAGAAGGCGCTCAATACATCAAATTAACTCGTGATGGAAAAGGTGCTCTTGCATTCGTACAAGCTCAATTCGATTAACGATAGGGACTGTGAAACAGTCTCCTATCGTTACGGCAATCGCTATGGCGAATTTCCTAATCGCCTTGTTAATTCGTCGGTAAAAAGCTATCGTTTTTACCTCCTCATGTCACAATTCGATTAATAATAGGGACTATGAAATAGTCTCCTATCGTTACGGCAATCGCTATGGCGAATTTCCTAATCGCCTTATTAATTCGTCGGTAAAAAGATATCGTTTTTACCTTCTCATGTCACAATTCGATTAACGATAGGGACTCTGAAATAGTCTCCTCTCGTTACGGCAATCGCTATGGCAAATTTCCTAATCGCCTTATTAATTCGTCGGTAAAAGGCTATCGTTTTTACCTCCTCATGTTACAATTCGGTGACTTGGTACAAGAAGTGAGATGGAGAAGGATGGCTCACTGACTCCTCTCCTCTCACTTTTACTTTATTTAAATCAAGAAATAGGTGAAAAAAATGACAAAAACATTACCAAAAGACTTTATTTTCGGTGGCGCAACAGCTGCCTATCAAGCAGAAGGTGCTACACATACTGATGGTAAAGGACCAGTTGCGTGGGATAAGTATCTTGAAGATAACTACTGGTACACTGCCGAACCAGCCAGTGATTTTTACAATCGATACCCAGTTGACCTCAAGCTAGCAGAAGAGTATGGTGTCAATGGTATTCGAATTTCTATTGCCTGGTCACGTATTTTCCCGACTGGTTACGGTCAAGTAAATGCTAAAGGTGTTGAATTTTATCATAATCTATTTGCAGAGTGTCACAAACGTCATGTTGAGCCTTTTGTAACTCTTCATCACTTTGATACGCCAGAAGCTCTCCACTCAAATGGAGACTTCTTAAACCGTGAAAATATTGAACACTTTGTAGACTACGCTGCCTTCTGTTTTGAAGAATTTCCAGAAGTAAACTATTGGACAACATTCAATGAAATTGGGCCAATTGGTGATGGTCAATACTTGGTTGGTAAATTCCCTCCAGGTATTCAGTACGACCTTGCCAAAGTTTTCCAATCGCACCACAATATGATGGTTTCTCATGCGCGTGCAGTCAAGCTATATAAAGATAAAGGTTATAAAGGTGAAATTGGTGTTGTTCACGCACTGCCAACCAAGTATCCTTTAGATCCTAAAAATCCAGCAGATGTTCGCGCTGCTGAGTTGGAAGATATCATCCACAATAAATTTATCTTGGATGCAACTTATCTTGGAAGCTATTCAGATGAAACGATGGAAGGTGTCAACCATATCTTATCAGTCAATGGTGGTAGTTTGGATCTTCGTGAAGAAGATTTTACAGCATTAGAAGCTGCAAAAGACTTGAATGATTTTCTAGGCATCAACTACTATATGAGTGACTGGATGGAAGCCTTTGATGGCGAAACAGAAATCATTCATAATGGTAAGGGTGAGAAAGGAAGCTCTAAATACCAAATCAAAGGTGTTGGTCGTCGTGTAGCTCCTGATTATGTACCACGTACAGACTGGGATTGGATTATCTACCCTCAAGGTTTGTATGACCAAATCATGCGTGTGAAGAAAGATTATCCTAACTACAAGAAGATTTACATCACTGAAAATGGTCTAGGGTATAAAGATGAGTTCGTTGATAACACTGTTTATGATGATGGCCGTATTGATTATGTCAAACAACACTTAGAGGTCTTATCTGATGCGATTGCTGATGGTGCAAATGTCAAAGGATACTTCATCTGGTCATTGATGGACGTCTTCTCATGGTCAAACGGTTATGAAAAACGTTACGGTCTCTTCTATGTAGACTTTGAAACTCAAGAACGTTATCCTAAGAAATCAGCTCACTGGTACAAGAAAGTAGCGGAAACTCAAGTGATTGAGTAGTAGAATGAGTAATTAGATATAGAATTCTAGTGAGGCAAAAGATGTTCAAAGATTTTATCCAATCTATTTATGAAAAAGTTTATATTATCAATTTTGATAAATGTTCTCAAATACCTTGTTTGACTAATGAGGAGCTGAAAAAACTTGGGAAATGGTATGTCTCTACCGGTAAAGAATGGATTTGCCATTCAGACTATGAGCTGGAAGAATTTAAAATTATCTTTTTAAATTTTATCAGTCCTGAAGAACGGGATAACATCTCCTTTGATTCAGATTTTATGCCGTTTCAACAATCATAAAGAATCTAGGAAACTCTTTGTAAAAATCTTCATCAAAAAATGCGTCATATCAAGATTCTTATTTTCTTGATATGACGCATTTTATATTTTATCAATCCTCAGTTTTATGGTTTAGAAAGAATAATTTTTGTTTGTTTTGAAAGTTGTTCAAACGTTTCTTTGCTCAGTTTAGAATCTGAAACGATGGTATCAATATCAGAGATATTGTAGAAGGTATAGAAATCAAATTTATTGAACTTACTATGGTCAGCTAGTAAGTATTTTTTATTGGAATTATTGAGGGCGATGCGTTGAGATTCACCTTCCTCTTCACTAAAGGTCGCAATCGCATTGTCCTGAATACCATTACAGCTAACGAAAGCTTTAGAAAATTGTAAATTGGCCAAGTTTTGCAAGGTTAGTGTTCCGACAAAGGCTCCAGTGATAGAGCGATAGTTTCCACCTATTAAAATCAAATCTGTTAGTTTTCGTTCGTTTAAGATGAGAAAGACTGGTAAACTGTTTGTTACAACACGAATATTATCAATTGGAAGTTCACGGGCAAAAGATTCCAAGGTTGTCCCTGGACCAATAAAAATGGTTTCACCCTCATCAATTAAATGGCCTGCAAAACGGCTGATTTCTTGTTTTTCTGCAATCTGTAAGCTTTGTTTTTCAATATTGGAACGTTCATTGTTTAAAATAGAACCTGTGCGAATTTTCTCAGCTCCCCCGTGCACCCGAACAAGTAAATCCTTGTCTGCTAACTCTTGCAAGTAGCGTCTAGCAGTCATATCTGATACATCCAAGCGAGTCATGATTTCTTTTACAGTAATAGTTCCTTTTGTATTTACCGTTTCTAGAATATTATCTAGTTTTTCCTGCTTTAACATCGTTATCACCTCTATTTCTATTACTATTTTATCATAAAGTATTCAATCAATCAATTTAAAAAACAAAAGAAAACAAAAACAAAAATATCATGGTTGTTTTAAACAAACCATGATATTTGTTATTGCTTATAAAATAGATAACATTAGTCTAAACCGTAGTTGTAATCATCGTCTTGCATGGCTTCAACTTCACCAAGGAGGTAACCATTTCCGACTTGAGAGAAGAAGTCGTGGTTAGAAGTTCCTGTTGAAATACCGTTCATAACGATTGGGTTGACATCATCAGCTGAATCTGGGAAGAGTGGATCTTGTCCCAGGTTCATGAGTGCCTTGTTAGCATTGTAGCGAAGGAAGGTTTTGACTTCTTCAGTCCAACCAACACCGTCATAGAGGCTCTCTGTATAACCTTCTTCATTCTCGTAGAGAGTGTATAGCAGATCGTACATCCATTCTTTGAGTTTTTCTTGCTCTTCTTCAGGTAATTCATTGAAACCAAGTTGGAATTTGTAACCAATGTAGGTTCCGTGAACAGACTCATCACGAATAATTAATTTGATAATTTCCGCAACATTGGCTAGTTTGTTGTTACCAAGATAGTAGAGGGGAGTGAAGAAACCAGAGTAGAAGAGGAAGGTTTCAAGAAAGACGCTGGCAACTTTCTTTTCAAGTGGGCTACCGTTTAGGTAGATTTCGTTGACAATCTCAGCCTTTTTTTGTAGGTAAGGATTGGTGTTAGTCCATTCGAAAATTTCTTCAATCTCAGCCTTAGTATTCAAGGTAGAAAAGATTGATGAGTAAGATTTTGCGTGGACAGATTCCATAAATTGGATGTTATTGAAAACAGCTTCCTCATGGGGTGTACGGATGTCTGCGCGAAGGGCTTGAACCCCAGTTTCAGATTGCATAGTGTCGAGAAGGGTTAAACCACCAAAGACTTTTCCAACCAAGTCTTTTTCTACATTTGATAGCTTTCTCCAGTCATCCAAGTCATTTGACAAAGGAATACGTGTATCAAGCCAGAATTGCTCCGTCAGTTTTTCCCAAGTTGATTTGTCGATGACATCTTCGATGGCATTCCAGTTAATGGCTTTGTAGTAAGTTTCCATTTTGAAATCTCTTTCTGTGTTTAGTATTGCGAACTCACAATTACTTCTATTTTATCATAATTCTAGAGGAGTATCGCACAAAAAGTCGGAAGCCCGACTTTTTGTTATTTCATAGTATAGATGTTTATTCTAGTTTAGCAGGGTGAATGAATCACTTATCTGAGAAAAAGTAGTTTCCTCAAGCAAAGATTAAATCACACAGCTTTCACATTGGTTGGCACCGACTTCTCCACCATCATCTGTAAAGGTACGGACGTAGTAGATAGACTTGATTCCCTTGTTAAAGGCGTAGTTACGAAGGATGGACAAGTCACGTGTCGTTTGTTTATTTTCTTTCTTCCATTCGTAAAGCCCTTTTGGAATATCACTACGCATGAAGAGAGTGAGTGAAAGTCCTTGGTCCACATGCTCAGTTGCAGCAGCGTAAACATCAATCACCTTACGCATATCCATGTCGTAGGCAGAAGTGTAGTAAGGAATGGTTTCTGTTGACAAGCCAGCAGCAGGATAGTAGATTTTACCGATTTTCTTTTCTTGACGTTCTTCGATACGTTGCGTAATCGGATGGATAGAAGCAGAAACGTCATTGATGTAACTGATAGAACCATTTGGCGCTACAGCAAGGCGGTTTTGGTGGTAAAGACCATCTGCTTGAACCTTGTCACGAAGTTCAGCCCAGTCAGCAGCACTTGGGATAAAGATATCTTTGAAGAGTTCTTTAACACGGTCTGATTTTGGAACAAATTCGCCAGTTACATACTTGTCAAAGTAGCTTCCGTTAGCATAGTCTGATTTTTCAAAGTTGTGGAAGGTGATACCACGTTCACGCGCGATATTGTTTGATTCTACCAAGGTCCAGTAGTTCATGAGCATGAAGTAGATGCTTGTAAATTCAACAGATTCAGGCGATCCATATTCAATCAATTGTTGGGCAAGGTAGCTGTGAAGTCCCATGGCACCAAGTCCAAACGTATGAGCTTGGCTATTTCCGTGGTCGATGGTAGGAACAGCTACGATGTGTGAACTATCTGTAACGAAAGTAAGGGCACGAACCATAGCACGGATAGAACGACCAAAATCAGGTGAAGTCATCATGTTAACCACGTTGGTTGAACCAAGGTTACATGAAACATCTGTTCCCATTTGAAGGAATTCTTGAGCATCGTTGATCAAGCTTGGTTCTTGGACTTGAAGAATCTCAGAACACAAGTTACTCATGATAATCTTACCATCAACAGGATTTGCACGGTTAGCCGTATCAATGTTGACGACATAAGGGTAGCCAGATTCTTGTTGCAATTTAGAGATTTCAGTTTCCAAATCACGCGCCTTGATTTTTGTCTTGCGGATGTTTGGATTTGCGACCAATTCATCGTATTTTTCAGTGATGTCGATGTAGTTAAATGGCACACCGTATTCAAGTTCTACAGAGTATGGGCTGAAGAGGTACATTTCTTCATTTTTACGTGCTAATTCGTAGAATTTATCGGGTACTACAACACCAAGTGAAAGGGTCTTTACACGAACTTTTTCATCGGCGTTTTCTTTCTTAGTTGAAAGGAAGGCGATAATATCTGGGTGGAAGACGTTGAGGTAGACAACACCGGCACCTTGACGTTGACCCAATTGGTTTGAGTAAGAGAAGCTGTCTTCGAAAAGCTTCATAACAGGAACGACACCAGAAGCGGCTCCTTCATAGCCTTTGATAGGTGCACCAGCTTCACGAAGGTTACTGAGGGTAATTCCCACACCACCACCGATACGTGAAAGTTGAAGAGCCGAGTTGATAGAACGTCCGATAGAGTTCATATCATCAGTTACTTGGATCAGGAAGCAAGATACCAACTCCCCACGACGAGCACGTCCAGCATTCAAGAAGGAAGGAGTAGCAGGTTGGTAGCGTTGGTGGATGATTTCATTGGCAATATCGATGGCAACAGCCTCATTGCCATCAGCGAAATAAAGGGCGTTAAAGAAGACACGGTCTTCCATGCTTTCAAGATAATATTCACCGTCGTTAGTTTTCAAAGCATATTGATTGTAAAATTTATAAGCTGCCATGAAAGACTTGAATTGGAAGTTTTGGTCTTTGATAAATTGAGACAATTCTTCCAAAAACTCTGGACGGTATTTCTTGATAAAGGCTGTTTCGATGTAGTTGTGTTCAATGAGGTAGTTGATTTTATCCTTGATTGAATCAAAAACCATAGTATTTGGAACTACATTTTCTTTAAAGAAAGCATCCAAGGCTTCCTTATCTTTATGAAGCATGATTTGTCCATTGACAGGACGGTTGATTTCGTTATTGAGACGGAAGTAAGTCACGTCCTCAAGATGTTTTAATCCCATAAAATTTCCCTTATCTAATTACAAAAGAAAGGCTTCTAAGTTAGCCCTAGAAGCAGTTTCTTCTGGATGATGTACTAAGATTATGCTAATTGTTTCAGTTTTCCTGGTTGGAAACCTGAAAAGACTTCTGTTGGTGTTTGGATAACAGGAGCTGCGCTGAAACCGAGCTCTTTAACTTGATCGATGTACTCAGGTTGCTCATCAAGATTGATTTCACGATAAGCGACATTATTACTGTCCAAGAAACGTTTGGTCATCTTACATTGGACACAGTTGTTTTTAGAATAAACGGTTACCATTGTGTAACTCCTCTTTCAAAATAGATTACTTTCTTAGTATATCAGAAAATAAATTTTTGTCAATGATTTAAAACTAAATATAGTGGTCTATTTTTATGCTTAAGCTCACAAAACACAATATGTAGTGTTTGTTTTGTAAAATAGTGATGATAATCCTACAAGTAGTTTTTTGGAAAACTATATCCTGTGTTTTGTTATCTAGAATAGAAGATTTTCAGCAAGTTATCTGAAAGGAAATCGAATAAATCCCATAAAATGCTTGAAAAAAATCCTAGAAGATGATATAATACCAAATTGTAAGGGTTATCACATATAACTCAAAAAAGAAAGAACAAAAGGAGAGTCAAACTATGGCTTCTAAAGATTTCCACGTAGTGGCAGAAACAGGTATTCACGCACGTCCAGCAACATTGTTGGTACAAACTGCAAGCAAATTTGCTTCAGATATCACTCTTGAGTACAAAGGTAAATCAGTTAACCTTAAATCAATCATGGGTGTTATGAGTCTTGGTGTTGGCCAAGGTGCTGATGTAACTATCTCGGCTGAAGGTGCAGATGCAGATGACGCTATCGCTGCAATCTCAGAAACAATGGAAAAAGAAGGATTGGCATAAGGAAAATGACAGAAATGCTTAAAGGAATCGCAGCATCTGACGGTGTTGCAGTTGCAAAAGCATATCTACTCGTTCAACCGGATTTGTCATTCGAGACTGTTTCAGTCGAAGATACAAACGCAGAAGAGGCTCGTTTGGATGTAGCTCTTGAAGCTTCTCAAAACGAGCTTTCTCTTATCCGTGAGAAAGCTGTAGGTACGCTTGGTGAAGAAGCGGCTCAAGTTTTTGACGCTCATTTGATGGTTCTTGCTGACCCAGAATTGATTGGTCAGATTAAAGAAACAATCCGTGCTAAGAAAGTCAATGCAGAAGCAGGTCTTAAAGAAGTGACTGACATGTTCATCACTATCTTTGAAGGCATGGAAGACAACCCATATATGCAAGAACGTGCAGCGGATATCCGCGACGTGACAAAACGTGTATTGGCAAACCTTCTTGGTAAGAAATTGCCAAACCCAGCTTCTATCAATGAAGAAGTAATCGTGATTGCGCATGACTTGACACCATCTGATACAGCTCAATTGGACAAAAACTTTGTAAAAGCTTTTGTAACAAACATCGGTGGACGTACAAGCCACTCAGCTATCATGGCACGTACACTTGAAATTGCAGCTGTATTGGGAACAAATAACATCACTGAAGTGGTGAAAGACGGTGATATCCTTGCTGTTAACGGAATTACTGGTGAAGTGATTATCAACCCAACAGATGAACAAGCGGCAGAATTTAAAGCAGCTGGTGAAGCTTATGCTAAACAAAAAGCTGAATGGGCACTTTTGAAAGATGCTCAAACAGTGACTGCTGACGGTAAACACTTCGAGTTGGCTGCTAACATCGGTACTCCAAAAGACGTGGAAGGTGTTAACAACAATGGTGCAGAAGCGGTTGGACTTTACCGTACAGAGTTCTTGTACATGGATTCTCAAGACTTCCCAACTGAAGATGAGCAGTACGAAGCATACAAGGCTGTTCTTGAGGGAATGAATGGTAAACCTGTGGTTGTTCGTACAATGGATATTGGTGGAGATAAGGAACTTCCTTACTTCGATATGCCACATGAAATGAACCCATTCCTTGGATTCCGTGCCCTTCGTATCTCTATTTCTGAAACTGGAGATGCAATGTTCCGTACACAGATCCGTGCCCTTCTTCGTGCTTCTGTTCATGGTCAATTGCGTATCATGTTCCCAATGGTTGCCCTTTTGAAAGAATTCCGTGCAGCTAAAGCAGTTTATGAAGAAGAAAAAGCAAACCTTCTTGCTGAAGGTGTTGCAGTTGCGGATGATATCCAAGTTGGTATCATGATTGAAATCCCTGCAGCAGCGATGCTTGCAGACCAATTTGCAAAAGAAGTAGACTTCATGTCAATTGGAACAAACGACTTGATCCAATACTCAATGGCAGCAGACCGTATGAACGAGCAAGTTTCATACCTTTACCAACCATATAACCCATCAATCCTTCGCTTGATCAACAACGTTATCAAGGCAGCTCACGCTGAAGGTAAATGGGCTGGTATGTGTGGTGAGATGGCTGGTGACCAAAAAGCTGTTCCACTTCTTGTCGGAATGGGCTTGGATGAGTTCTCTATGTCAGCAACATCAGTCCTTCGTACACGTAGCTTGATGAAGAAATTGGACACTGCTAAGATGGAAGAGTACGCTAACCGTGCCCTTACAGAGTGTTCAACAATGGAAGAAGTCCTTGAACTTCAAAAAGAATACGTTAACTTCGATTAATGTCATTAACCTTGTAACCTAGTTGCAAGGTTTTTTGACGTATTTTGGAAAAGTATAGTCTAATAAAGTCCACTTTTCAATGCTCCAGAGGCATGGTATAATAGGGGAAAGTAATTAGAATAAGAGAGAAACCATGTCTAAAGAAATTGATATTGAGTACTACCACCAGCTAGCCTTACAAAAGCAGAAGGAGCATCGAAAAGTTTTAGCCAATTTAAAGAAAAAGCCACCAAAAAATCTAGATAAGATAGCCCAGCAGATTCACCAAGAAGTCTTTGCGGAGATTGATTGTACCGCCTGTGCCAACTGTTGTAAGACTTTGGGACCTGACTTTAAAGAAGCGGATATTACACGAATCGCCAAGTATTTTAAGATGAAATTACCTGCTTTTGAAGCGGAGTTTCTGCAGGTAGATGAAGATGGTGATAAGGTTTTTAAATCCATGCCTTGTCCCTTTCTAGGAGGAGATAATCTCTGTTCCATCTATGAAGTTCGTCCAAAGGCATGTCGTGAATTTCCCCATACAGACCGCAAAAAGATTCATCAAATCAATCATCTAACGATTAAGAATACCTTGACCTGTCCAGCAGCTTATCTCTTTGTTGAGAAATTAAAGGATAAGTTATAGAGATTTGCGGCTTTAAATCTTGTACAAAGATTACAGGATAAAAATTCTCATAATAACTAGAAATATGAAGGGAGAACTTCTATGCCTAGCCCAAAAACAAAAGAGGAGCTGGTGCTAGCCTCTAAGGAGAATTATGAAAATCTCAATTTCTTCATCTCTAAACTAAGTGAAGAAGAGTTGCAGACTCCTTTTGATTTTTCAAAAGACCAAAAGAAAAAGGAAACGCACTGGAAAAGAGATAAAAATCTATGGGATGTTTTGATCCATCTCTATGAATGGCAACAATTACTTTTGACTTGGGTACATTCTAATCAAGAAGATCACGTCTCCCTGAACCTTATAATTGGAAAACTTATGGAGAACTGAATGTCGATATTTGGAAGAAGCATCAGCAAACATCTTTAGAAGAAGCGGCTAGACTCCTAGAACAATCACATAGGGAGGTTTTAGAGTTGATGGAAGTTTTTAGCAATGACGAACTCTTTACCAAAGGTATCTATAAGTGGACGAGAGGGACAAGTCTAGGTTCCTACTTTGTCAGTAGCACCTCCAGTCACTATGATTGGGCTCTGAAAAAACTCAAAGCTCATCAGAAGAATTGTAAGTCTCATTAGTTCAAGTGACAATGAAATTCAGGAAAGGTTCTTATAAGTTTCGAATAGCTTAGTTCTCCTTATTTTTGAGTTATTCTAGCTTTAGAATCCTTCAAAAATTAAAATTTAAGGTAATCAATGGCTTAGAATAGTACGAAAACATTTAGTTTATAGGAATTCTAGGTCTATAATCACATGGATATTTATGAAGTTAGTGTATTCGATAGTTAGGATTGTTCTATTCTGAAAGATTTGAGCTGTCAATTGTATAGGATAGTGTTTTGCCAATGAATTTTGTTGAAAGATTCCTTGTTTTATGGTAGTCTAAAGTAAAAGAAAGCCCTACCATTATATTTGTATCTTTAATCTGACTTGGTTTAGGTCTAGAAGAGGGATAGATATTTGGGATTTTAAATAACAATTATATTTTCACTTGCAAAAAAATGTATTTCAACTTTATCTAATGTAGAAGAAGGAAATATCATAAAATGCTTATGACTTGTTGGAAAGAGAATGTGAGCTAAAAATGGATTCTCTTTACATATTAGGAGTAGGTAGATGAGTAATCTAGAGTCAATTCGTAAAGCGCATATCATCGTGTGGGGTGCCTATCTATTTTTATCATTAAGGGCGCCACTAATTAGCAGCACTGAGTATTTCTTGCTTATTTTTTTAGCGTTTCTCTATTCAATAGTATCGCTACCTATATACTCTGTGAAGAATAAAATAGTATCCATTTGTTTGGCTATAAACTCGATTCTGTTAATTAGTTTTCCAATTTTAATCAATAAATTTTTCCCAGGAAAGGTTTCTACTTATATCGTATTAATAAGTAATTTTATCCTGGAGTTCTTAATCTTTAATAAAATCGGTAAAGATTTTGATACTAGATTAGCTAGCGAGTATAGGAAAATCAGTCAATTTAAAAGTAAGATGTCTCAATCTCCTTGGATAAAATATTTAGAGATTTCTAGTTTTATATTAACTATATTTCCATTTATTCTTCATGGTACAGTTGCTAATCGTGTATTGGCTCTTATCTTTTTGATAAAAATTTGTGTAGATACGACGATAAAGTTTCTATTAAACAGAATCTTTAATTCAAGTGAGGTAATGAAAAGGAGAGCATTTTCTCTGTTTGTACTAGATTTGATTGTCTATTTATTTTTAGGCTATGTTTTAGCAATTCAAAAAGACGGATATCTGTTTTCAATTCTACTAATTTTTTCTAATTTTTCACTTCCATTTATCAGAGAAAAAGAGTATGAATTATTTAAAAATAAGAAATGAGATAAATATGGTTAAATCTTACTTCTCTTTAAAATCAAATCAGATAGAGAAAAGATATCTTATCTAGGTAACAAAGTGCTTTTAATAGAGTCACCGATTACTTGTTAGGATTATGTCCTGACCATATTCAATTAAAAGGAGAATATTCAAATGAAACATTTCTTTGCTGGTATCGGAGAGATAAAATTAACTTTCTACATTTTATATGTTTTGCTAGGTCTAGCACCTTTATTTCACACTTATATAATAAATGCTGATACAAGTGTAGGAAAATCAACTTTAATTATTATAGGAGTAGTCTCTGTATTTATTTTAACTATTGCTCGAATTTATAGAAGATTTTTCTATAATTCACTAGATTAGTATGGGTTAGTTAATCAATTGGAACTATTATTCTTTGTGATAATATACTACTTTTAAGTTTTTGCATTAATCAGCCGAATGAAGTGAAAGTTGTTTATCTTAGAAAGGAAAACACCAAATTGTCTTACAAATTTCTACTTTTCGACCTCGACCACACCTTGCTTGATTTTGATGTTGCTGAGGATGTGGCTTTGACCCAACTTCTAAAAGAAGAAGGAGTTACAGATATTCAGTCTTATAAAGATTATTACGTTCCTATGAACAAGGCTCTCTGGAAGGATTTGGAGCAAAAGAAAATTAGTAAACAAGAGCTGGTTAACACGCGCTTTTCTCGTCTATTTGCTCATTTTGGACAGGAAAAAGACGGTAGTTTTCTAGCCCAGCGTTACCAATTTTACCTAGCCCAGCAGGGGCAAACCTTTTCAGACGCTCATGAACTCCTAGACAGCCTCATTGAGCGAGATTATGAGCTGTATGCTGCGACAAATGGAATAACTGCCATCCAGACAGGGCGTTTGGCTCAATCGGGTCTAGCACCTTATTTCAATCAAGTTTTTATCTCTGAACAGCTGCAAACACAAAAGCCTGACGCACTTTTTTATGAAAAGATTGGCCAGCAAATTGCTGGATTTAGTAAAGAAAAGACTTTGATGATTGGAGATTCCCTAACCGCCGACATTCAAGGTGGCAATAATGCGGGGATTGACACTATCTGGTACAACCCTCATCACCTAGAAAATCACACACAAGCCCAGCCAACCTACGAAGCCCATTCTTACCAAGACTTGCTGGATTGTTTAGATAAACTGTAAAAAGTGGTTTAGATAGCCACTTTTTGCTATAATAGAGGCAGTAAAAACGAAGGAGTCGGCTATGGAACACTCGTCTTGGCATGATTTGATAAAGGCGCAATTACCTGAGGGTTATTTTGGGAAAATCAATCAGTTTATGGAGCAGGTATATGCTCAAGGGACTATTTATCCACCTAAGGAAAAGGTTTTTCAGGCTCTCTTGACAACTCCTCTGGAAGAGGTTAAGGTAGTGATTCTAGGGCAAGACCCCTATCACGGGCCAGGTCAAGCGCAGGGCTTGAGTTTTTCTGTTCCTGACTCTATCCCAGCTCCGCCATCCTTGCAAAATATCTTGAAAGAATTGTCAGATGATATCGGGGTTAAGAAATCTCATGATTTGACAGCTTGGGCTGAGCAAGGAGTCTTACTTCTTAATGCTTGTTTGACAGTTCCGGCTGGACGGGCTAATGGTCATGCTGGGCAGATATGGGAGCCTTTTACGGATGCTGTGATTCAGGTGGTCAATCATCTAGATAGACAAGTCGTTTTTGTACTCTGGGGAGCTTATGCACGCAAGAAGAAGGCCTTAGTTACCAATCCTCATCACTTGATTATCGAATCAGCCCATCCCAGTCCTTTGTCAGTTTATAGAGGATTTTGGGGTTCCAAGCCTTTTTCCAAGGCCAATGCATTCTTAAAAGAAACAGGACAAGAGCCAATCGATTGGCTTAGATAAGGAGAAAATATGCCTCAGTTAGCGACGATTTGCTACATTGATAACGGGAAAGAACTGCTTATGCTCCACCGTAATAAGAAGCCAAATGATGTTCATGAAGGAAAATGGATTGGTGTGGGTGGTAAGCTAGAGCGAGGAGAGACACCTCAGGAATGCGCGGTGCGTGAAATCCTTGAGGAAACAGGGCTCAAAGCCAAGCCAGTTCTAAAAGGTGTCATCACTTTTCCTGAATTTACACCAGATTTAGACTGGTACACCTATGTTTTTAAGGTGACGGAGTTCGAGGGGGATTTGATTGACTGCAATGAGGGGACGCTGGAATGGGTTCCTTATGATGAGGTTTTGAGCAAGCCGACTTGGGAAGGTGACCATACCTTTGTTGAGTGGCTTTTAGAGGACAAACCCTTCTTTTCAGCTAAGTTTGTTTATGATGGGGATAAATTGTTGGATACCCAAGTTGATTTTTATGAATAAAGGAGAAAGCAGATGCTACTAATCAAAAATGGTCGTGTTATGGATCCCAAGTCTGGTTTGGATCAAGTGTGTGATGTCTTGGTTGAAGATGGAAAGATTATCAAAATTGCGCCTGAAATTAAAGAAGAAGGCGCAGAAATCCTGGATGCCACAGGTCTTGTAGTTGCTCCTGGCTTGGTTGATATCCATGTTCATTTTCGTGAACCTGGTCAGACCCACAAGGAAGACATCCATACTGGTGCCCTAGCAGCCGCTGCAGGTGGTTTTACCACGGTTGTCATGATGGCTAATACTAGTCCAACCATTTCAGACGTGGAGACTTTGCAAGAAGTTCTCCAGTCAGCTGCCAAAGAGAAGATTAATGTTAAGACGGTTGCGACCATTACTAAGAATTTTAATGGGCAAGATTTGACTGACTTTAAAGCACTCTTAGAAGCTGGAGCTGTTGGTTTTTCTGATGACGGTATTCCGCTTGAGAGCAGTAAAGTTGTCAAGGAAGCCATGGAGGAAGCTAAAAAGCTTAATACCTTTATTAGTCTTCATGAGGAAGATCCAGGTTTGAACGGTGTTCTTGGCTTTAATGAAAATATCGCTAAAGAACATTTCCATATCTGCGGTGCGACTGGGGTGGCTGAGTACGCTATGATGGCGCGTGATGTCATGATTGCCTATGCAACTAAGGCACATGTTCACATCCAGCATTTGTCTAAGGAAGAAAGTGTTAAAGTAGTGGAGTTTGCTCAAGGATTGGGAGCGCAAGTAACAGCAGAAGTAGCGCCACAGCATTTCTCCAAGACAGAAGCGCTCCTTTTGACACAAGGAAGCAATGCTAAGATGAATCCGCCACTTCGTTTGGAATCAGACCGTCGTGCCGTGATTGAAGGTCTCAAGTCAGGTGTCATCACAGTTATCGCGACTGACCACGCGCCTCATCATGCAGATGAAAAAAAAGTCGAAGATATTACCAAAGCGCCATCTGGTATGACTGGCTTAGAAACATCTCTATCTCTCGGATTGACTTATTTGGTCGAAGCTGGTGAGTTAAGCTTGATGGAATTACTTGAAAAAATGACATACAACCCATCCAAGCTTTACAACTTTGAAGCAGGTTATTTGGCTGAGAATGGTCCAGCGGACATCACTATTTTTGATGCTAAGGCTGACCGCCTTGTGGACTCCCATTTTGCTTCCAAAGCAGCTAATTCACCATTCATAGGTGAAACCTTAAAAGGGCAGGTTAAATATACCATCTGTAAGGGACAAATCGTCTATCGAAACTAGGTGGGAGTCTACTCTGTAAACAAAAAGAATAGAGAGCCTATATGTACCAAACCCATCATTTTAAAGACAAGTTTATCTTATTTTTAAAGATATTTTTCCCCATCCTGATTTATCAATTTGCCAATTATTCTGCATCCTTTGTTGATACGACTATGACTGGCCAATACAATACCATGGACTTGGCTGGTGTGTCTATGGCAACCAGTATCTGGAATCCTTTCTTTACCTTTCTAACAGGCATTGTGTCAGCCCTGGTGCCTATCATTGGTCACCATCTTGGTCGAGGCAAAAAGGAAGAAGTTGCGTCTGATTTTTACCAGTTCATCTATTTGGCCTTGGGTCTATCTGTGGTCTTGCTGGGGATGGTACTTTTCTTGGCACCACCAATCTTGAATCATATTGGACTAGAGGCACAAGTGGCAGCAGTAGCGGTTCACTATCTTTGGTTTTTATCTATTGGAATTATCCCCCTGTTGCTTTTTAGTGTCGTTCGTTCCTTGCTGGATTCTCTGGGCTTGACCAAACTGTCTATGTATCTCATGCTTTTGTTACTTCCTCTCAATAGCGGATTTAACTATCTCTTGATTTACGGGGCCTTTGGTGTTCCAGAACTGGGAGGTGCTGGTGCTGGTTTAGGAACATCCTTGGCCTACTGGGTCTTACTGGGAATTTCTGTACTGGTTCTATTTAAACAGGAGAAGCTCAAAGCCCTACATCTTGAGAAACGAATTCCGCTTAATATGGATAAAATCAAGGAAGGAGTTCGTTTAGGTCTGCCTATAGGGGGGACTGTCTTCGCGGAAGTGGCTATCTTTTCTGTGGTTGGCTTGATTATGGCTAAGTTCTCATCCTTGATTATCGCTAGTCACCAGTCAGCTATGAATTTTTCAACTCTCATGTACGCCTTTCCTATGAGCATCTCATCTGCTATGGCTATTGTTGTTTCCTATGAAGTGGGAGCCAAGCGATTTGATGATGCGAAAACCTATATTGGTCTAGGAAGATGGACAGCCCTCATTTTTGCGGCCTTCACCTTATCCTTTCTTTACATTTTTAGGGGAAATGTGGCCAGTCTTTATGGCAACGACCCAGAATTCATCGATTTGACAGCGCGCTTTTTGACTTATAGTCTTTTTTTCCAGTTAGCAGATACCTTTGCGGCACCGCTTCAGGGAATTTTACGGGGGTATAAGGATACCGTTATTCCTTTTTACCTTGGTTTGGTTGGTTATTGGGGCGTAGCAATCCCAGTGGCTATTGTATTTGATTCCCTAACAGATTTTGGAGCTTATTCTTACTGGATTGGCTTGATTATTAGTTTGATTGTGAGTGGAGCGCTCTACCGTTGGCGTTTAACTGTGATTATGAAGAGATTTGAATCTTTAGCAAAATCCAAACGCTAAAAAGTTTGTGAAAAAATATTCTTGATAAGAAAATTCCTTGTTTTTACGGGGTTTTCTTTTTTATTTTGTGAAATTTCTTTTAGAAAAACTTTGACAGTATTTGCCAAAAACGGTAAAATAGTAAGGTAAGAAGAAACTTAGAAAGGCAAGAAGATGTCAACTTTAGATAAAAATCTTTTGCTAGAGATGTTCCGTAAGATGGAAGAAATCCGTCGTATGGACTTAAAAATTGCGCAATTAGTAAAGAAAGGGAAAGTGCCAGGAATGACGCACTTTTCTGTTGGAGAAGAGGCGGCTAACGTGGGTGCTATGTTGGCTCTCAATCCAGATGATCTAATTACCTCAAACCACCGTGGTCACGGACAAGCTATTGCCAAAGGAATTGACCTCAACGGAATGATGGCTGAAATCCTCGGTAAATATACTGGAACCTGTAAAGGTAAAGGTGGTTCTATGCATATCGCTGACCTTGATGCTGGTAACCTTGGTGCCAATGGTATCGTAGGTGGTGGTATGGGAATCGCTGTTGGTGCAGCCCTCAGTCAGCAAATGCAAAATACCGGTAAAATCGTTGTCTGCTTCTTTGGAGATGGTGCGACCAATGAAGGTGTTTTCCACGAAGCAGTGAACATGGCTTCTATCTGGAAGCTGCCAGTCATTTTCTATTGCATTAACAACGGTTACGGTATCTCTGCGGATATCAAGAAAATGACTAATGTAGAACATATCCATCAACGTAGCGCCGCTTATGGAATTCCTGGAATGTTCATCGAAGATGGAAACAACGTCATCGATGTCTACGAAGAATTTGAGAAAGCTGTAGACCATGTTCGTGGTGGCAATGGGCCTGTCTTGATTGAAAGTGTAACTTATCGCTGGCTTGGCCATTCATCATCTGACCCTGGTAAATATCGTACCCGCGAAGAAGTGGAATTGTGGAAACAAAAAGACCCAATCGAAAACCTTCGCAAGTACCTCATTGAAAACACTATTGCAAGTGCCGAAGAATTGGAAGAAATCCAAACGCAAGTCAAGGAAGCAGTAGAAGCTTCTGTTAAATTTGCGGAAGAAAGTCCATTCCCACCGCTTGAATCAGCATTTGAAGATATTTACGCAGACTAAGGAGAAAGAGATAAAATGGAAACAAAAACAATGTCCTTCCGTGACACCATTATCCTTGCTATGTCTGAGGAAATGCGTCGCGATGAAAATGTGTTCTTGATGGGAGAAGACGTCGGTGTCTTCGGAGGAGACTTCGGAACTTCTGTTGGAATGCTTGAAGAATTTGGTCCAGAACGTGTCCGTGACTGTCCGATTTCTGAAGCTGCCATCTCAGGAGCAGCAGCAGGAGCAGCTATGACCGGACTTCGTCCAATCGTTGACATGACCTTCATGGATTTCTCAGTTATTGCCATGGACAACATCGTCAACCAAGCGGCTAAAACACGTTATATGTTTGGTGGTAAAGGTCAGGTTCCAATGACTGTGCGATGTGCAGCTGGTAATGGAGTTGGTTCTGCCGCCCAGCACTCACAATCTCTAGAGTCTTGGTTTACTCACATTCCTGGACTTAAGGTTGTGGCACCTGGAACACCTGCGGACATGAAAGGACTGCTTAAGTCTTCTATCCGTGATAACAACCCAGTTATCATTCTTGAATACAAGTCAGAATTTAACCAAAAAGGGGAAGTGCCAGTTGATCCAGACTACACCATCCCACTTGGAGTTGGTGAAATCAAACGCGAAGGTACAGATGTAACAGTTGTTACTTATGGGAAAATGCTTCGTCGCGTGGTACAAGCTGCTGAAGAATTAGCAGAAGAAGGAATTTCAGTTGAAATTGTTGACCCACGTACCCTCGTTCCTCTTGATAAGGATATCATCATTAACTCAGTTAAGAAGACTGGTAAAGTTGTTCTGGTTAACGATGCCCATAAAACAAGCGGCTATATCGGAGAGATTTCAGCTATTATTTCAGAATCGGAAGCATTTGACTATCTAGATGCACCAATCCGTCGTTGCGCAGGAGAAGATGTGCCAATGCCTTATGCACAAAACCTAGAAAATGCAATGATTCCAACCGTTGAAAGCATCAAAGATGCCATCCGTAAAACATATAATAAAGAATAGAATTACATAAGATAAGTTATGTAAAATAACGGTTGTTTTTAACTTTAGTAACTTGAGATATGTATTGTACCCAAGTTATTTGTAAAGTTGTGACAGTTTTTTGACGAATCAATAATATTCGATAAAAAACTTAGTAAGTCTACTAGGTTGGTCGCCTAATAGCGGCAACCGTAGCAACTTGAGATACGTGTTGTATCCAAGTTGCTTGTAGAGTTGAGCACGGGCTAAAAGCTCTGAAAAAAGATAAATCTCCTTGGCTTCATCGAAGCCATCATCGATTTCCTATTTTTCAGTCGCTTTTAACGCCCTTTGTATCATTTAATTGAACTCGGGCTAAAGTCTGTGTGAAAAAGATAAACTTTCCTAGAAACTAAAGTTTCTTCGTCAAGTTTCCTATTTTCACTTTGACTTTTGACGCCCTTAGTATCTTATAATAGAATTGGAGAGGTCATGGCTGATGACAAGTTAAGAGCGACTCCTGCAGCTAGAAAGTTAGCGGATGATCTAGGGATCAACCTTTACGACGTTTCTGGCTCAGGTGCAAACGGTCGTGTCCACAAAGAAGACGTGGAAACTTATAAAGACACAAATGTGGTTCGCATTTCGCCACTTGCAAAACGAATTGCCCTCGAACATAACATTGCTTGGCAGGAAATCCAAGGAACTGGTCATCGTGGTAAAATCATGAAGAAGGATGTTTTGGCCCTGCTTCCTGAAAATATCGAAAACGATACCATCAAGTCTCCTGCTCAGATTGAAAAAGTGGAAGAAGTTCCTGATAATGTAACACCATACGGTGAAATCGAGCGTATTCCAATGACACCAATGCGTAAGGTTATTGCCCAACGCATGGTTGAATCTTACCTAACTGCGCCAACCTTCACGCTCAACTATGAAGTTGATATGACTGAAATGTTGGCTCTTCGTAAGAAGGTTCTTGAGCCAATCATGGAAGCAACTGGGAAGAAGACCACTGTAACAGATCTTCTTTCACTTGCTGTTGTTAAGACTCTTATGAAACACCCTTTCATCAACGCTTCATTGACTGAAGATGGCAAGACTATTATCACTCACAACTATGTCAACCTTGCGATGGCAGTTGGGATGGATAATGGATTGATGACTCCTGTTGTTTACAATGCTGAGAAGATGAGTCTTTCTGAACTGGTTGTAGCCTTTAAGGATGTTATTGGCCGTACCTTGGATGGTAAATTAGCTCCAAGCGAACTGCAAAATTCAACATTTACTATCAGTAACTTGGGGATGTTTGGCGTTCAGTCCTTTGGTCCTATCATCAACCAACCAAACTCAGCTATCCTTGGTGTGAGTTCGACAATTGAGAAGCCAGTTGTCGTCAATGGTGAAATTGTGATTCGCCCTATCATGAGCCTAGGATTAACCATCGACCACCGTGTCGTAGATGGTATGGCTGGAGCCAAGTTTATGAAAGATTTGAAAGAATTGATTGAAAATCCAATCTCAATGTTGATTTAAGAACCAGAGTATTCATTTTTAAGATATAGATAAAGGAAGGAAGACATGGCCTTAGAAGTAATTATGCCAAAAGCCGGCGTGGATATGACAGAAGGACAAATCGTCCAATGGAATAAAAAAGTCGGAGAATTTGTAAAAGAAGGAGAAATCCTTTTGGAAATCATGACTGATAAAGTCAGCATGGAATTGGAAGCCGAAGAAGATGGGTACTTGATTGCTATCCTCAAAGGAGACGGTGAAACTGTCCCTGTAACGGAAGTTATCGGTTACCTTGGTGAAGAAGGGGAAAACATCCCAACAACTGGAGCCGCAGCGCCAGAAGCTAGCCCAGCACCTGTAGCAAGTGCCTCAAACGATGATGGTAAGAGCGATGATGCCTTTGATATCGTTGTGATTGGTGGAGGTCCTGCTGGTTATGTTGCAGCCATTAAAGCTGCCCAACTCGGCGGTAAGGTTGCCCTCGTTGAGAAATCTGAACTCGGTGGAACCTGCTTGAACCGTGGATGTATCCCAACTAAAACCTACCTACATAACGCTGAAATTATTGAAAATATCGGTCATGCTGCAAATCGTGGTATTGTGATTGAAAATCCTAACTTCACTGTTGATATGGACAAACTCCTTGAAACCAAGTCTAAGGTAGTCAATACTTTGGTTGGTGGAGTTGCTGGTCTTCTTCGTAGCTACGGAGTTACTGTTCATAAAGGAATTGGTACCATTACTAAAGACAAGAACGTCTTGGTAAATGGCTCTGAATTACTTGAAACCAAGAAAATCATCCTTGCTGGTGGTTCAAAAGTCAGCAAGATCAACATCCCTGGTATGGAATCTCCACTTGTCATGACCAGCGACGACATCCTTGAAATGAACGAAGTACCAGAAAGTCTTGTTATCATCGGTGGTGGTGTTGTCGGTATCGAGCTCGGTCAGGCCTTCATGACATTTGGTTCAAAAGTGACTGTTATCGAAATGATGGATCGTATCGTGCCAGCTATGGATTCAGAAGTTTCTAAGAACCTTCGCTTGATCCTTGAACGTAAAGGAATGACCATCTTGACTGGTACTAAACTGCAAGAAATCATCGAGGAAAATGGTCAACTTCGTATCAAGGTTGAAGGAAAAGACGATATTATCGCAAGTAAAGCCCTTCTTTCAATTGGTCGTGTGCCAGACCTTGAAGGAATTGGTGATGTTGAGTTTGAATTGGATCGTGGACGTATCAAGGTCAACGAATACATGGAAACTTCTGTTCCAGGTATCTACGCACCAGGTGACATCAACGGTACGAAGATGTTGGCTCACGCAGCTTTCCGTATGGGTGAAGTTGCCGCTGAAAATGCCCTTAAAGGAAATCATGCTGTTGCCAAATTGAATTTGACTCCTGCAGCTATCTACACTCTTCCTGAAGTAGCAGCAGTAGGTTTGACAGAAGAACAAGCCCGTGAGAAATACGATGTAGCCATCGGTAAGTTCAACTTTGCTGCTAACGGTCGTGCTATTGCATCGGATGCAGCTCAAGGTTTCGTTAAAGTTATTGCGGATAAGAAATACGGAGAAATCCTTGGTGTTCATATCATCGGTCCTGCAGCTGCAGAATTGATCAATGAAGCATCGAGCATTATCGAAATGGAAATTACTGTTGAAGAAATGCTGAAGACTATCCACGGACACCCAACCTACTCTGAAGTGATGTACGAAGCATTTGCGGATGTTTTAGGAATGGCCATCCATTCACCTAAGAAAAAATAAAAGAAAGATAGATTAGACTGGAAAGGTGTTTTCCAGTCTCTATCGTATAAAGGGATATCATGAAATACATTATCAATCATTCAAACGACACTGCCTTTAATATTGCCTTGGAAGAATACGCCTTTAAACACCTTTTGGATGAGGATCAAATTTTCCTACTTTGGATTAACAAGCCATCTATCATTGTTGGTCGTCACCAGAATACCATCGAAGAAATCAACCGTGATTATGTTCGCGAAAATGGCATCGAGGTAGTTCGCCGTATCAGCGGTGGTGGAGCTGTTTACCACGATTTAAATAACCTCAACTACACGATCATCTCAAAAGAAGATGAAAACAAAGCTTTTGACTTCAAGAGTTTTTCAACTCCAGTTATCAATACTTTGGCTCAACTTGGGGTTAAAGCTGAGTTCACAGGCCGTAATGACCTTGAGATTGATGGAAAGAAATTCTGTGGCAATGCTCAAGCCTATATCAACGGTCGTATCATGCACCATGGTTGCTTGCTCTTTGACGTTGATTTGTCAGTCCTAGCAAATGCCCTTAAGGTTTCAAAAGATAAATTTGAATCAAAAGGTGTGAAATCGGTTCGTGCTCGTGTAACCAATATTATCAATGAATTACCAGAAAAAATCACAGTCGAAGAATTCCGTGACTTACTCTTGGAATACATGAAAAAAGAGTATCCAGAGATGACAGAATACGTTTTTTCAGAAGAAGAATTGGCTGAAATCAATCGCATCAAGGATACTAAGTTTGGTACTTGGGACTGGAACTATGGTAAATCACCTGAATTTAACGTCCGTCGTGGAACAAAATTCACTAGTGGTAAGGTGGAAGTCTTTGCTAACGTTAGTGAATCAAAAATCCAAGACATCAAGATTTACGGTGACTTCTTTGGTATTGAAGATGTTGCTGCAGTAGAAGATGTCCTTCGTGGGGTGAAATACGAACGCGAAGATGTCCTTAAGGCGTTAGAAACCATTGATATCACACGCTATTTCGCTGGTATTAGCCGTGAAGAAATCGCTGAAGCGGTAGTTGGATAAATCAAAAAGAAGTTGGTTGTAGGACCAGCTTCTTTTTTAAAAACCATATATTACATAATTTATTTTATGTATTTTATAAACTGTCTAGAGCATTCTTTTGTTCATCATTAACGATATGGGTATAGAGGTCAGTGACTTGTGTGCTGGCATGTCCTAGCTGGTGACTGACCAAAACTTGCGATTTAGTGGCATCATAGAGCCTGGTTGCTAGGGTATGTCGTAGTTTATGGGGTGTTACACGGACTTTGAAGTCCTCAGAGTACTTAGCAACCATTTTCTCAACGCTGGAAGCATCGATACGATTAGGAACTCCTCTGTAGAGAGTCAAAAAAAGGGCTGTATCTGTTTTTTCCGTCTTATAGCGTTGATTTCGAATGGCCAAATAATTCTCTAAATAAGGCTTAGCAAAGGCAGCGACATTGACCGAGTCACGTTTACCCCCTTTTCGAGTGACATCAATAACCATCATTTTGAGATTGAGATCTCTTAGATCCAGATTAACAGCTTCAGATAAGCGGACACCAGACGCCAATAGAAGGGCAATAATGGCCAAATCACGTTCTTTATTTTTGTTGAATGATGAGAGAGCGCGATTTGAAAGTTGTTGTGGATACTCTTGGTCAATATAAGTTAGGAAACCTTCTGTTTCATCACCTAAAAAGAGTTTTTGCTTGATGTTTTCAGCTCTGGCAGCAAGCGTTTCTTTCTTTTTTTTGGTTGAAACTTTTTTCATTACATTACGATAAAAATAAGGTTCCCCCTGATCGTTTTCAACCTCCTCGGTTAGATACTTATAAAGACTGGAAAGAGCTGACAAGGTTCGATTGATAGTTGTCTGTGAAACTCCTTGTTTGGTTGTATTAGCATTCAGCAAAGGACGTTCACGTAAATAAAGGATAAAAGATTCCATGTCTTTCTTAGACATATTTTCCAAGACAGATAAAGGAATATCAGACATTTTATCAGCATTTGAAATGTCAGACTCTAAAACCCAGCTGAAAAATCGATCGTATTCCTTGAGATATTCGTACAAGGTTGTAAAACTGTAAGGTACAGCTAGCTTAGATTGATAGTATTCCAGAACATACCAGGGCATGATTTGTTTTAGTTTGTCTATTCGTTCCAGTAAAATCTCACGTTTCATGTATTTTCTCCATAAATAAGTCTACTAGTAGTATAGCATAGACTTATTTATTTTTCAAGAAAATTATAGTTTTTCAGAAAGATGTTATAGAGTTTTTTTAAAAGTGATAAAAAAGACTTAAATCGTCCCAATTACTAAAAAAATTTTTTTGAACTTTCATCATAGCTAAACAGGAAAGAGAGATTTTAATATAAATATGGCTGAGAAGCTGAAAAAGTTCATCCTTTTATTACAAGAGCGCAAAATTAATTTTTCTTCTTTAGATTTTAGAGAATTTTAAAAAAAACAAAACTTTAAAACTGGAGATTTTGTTTTTTTTGGATTCGCCTTATCTAATATCTACTGCCACTTACAATGAAAATGGTGGCTGGTCAAAAAATGATGAACAAGATCTCCTGGAACAATTAGATAAATTAGATAGACAAGGAATTAAATTTGCCTTATCAAAAAAACAAAACAAGAAAAAGTACATCTTATTAAGAATGTACTTTTATTTTACTTTATTCAACTAAGGAGTTAAACACTTTTGTAGTACTTAAAAATATTTTTATTTTATAAAAAGTGTCTTCATAATCATCTTATCGTCCCACTTAGAAATATCAATATTAACTGTCTTATCCATACACACGGACTTGATTAAGTTTAATAAAGTTTCATCGTTTCTATTAAGGAACATTCTTTTATAACAACTAATTACCTCTTGGTTGTCAGAAAAAATAATCGGTATTTTACCAAGAGTTTTATTTAATTCATTTGCATCATCAGAAAAATCCTCTCTTAACATAAATCTATTAGCAAAGAGTTCTATCACAAAATCTCTTTTCATTTTTTTAACTAAAGTTTTTCTTTGATAGTATTCTGATATAAAGACTCCGATAATCCCTGACGTAATTATAGAAGTGATGACAGTATTAATAAAATCCGTGTTAACAATAATATCCATTTTCAAATCACTTTCTTTATTTAACAAATAGCGTCAATTCACTGTAATTTTAAAAAATCACTCTGAAAAAACTCAAAGTTTTCTAGAATACATAAAAGTACATTAAATAACTTTAAAAAATCTGTTTCAAAGAGTGGCTGTTCCCATCGCCCATGACAAATCATGTGCCTATTAGGTTCTTCTAATGTGAAGTTATTAGTACGAACAAAAAATTTGAATAACCAATGAAATAGACTAATATCAGAAAACGTCTTATTAACAATTTTATTATTTAATAAATCTACAGATTTGTATCCTACAAGTATTTTTTCTTTATTTGAATATTGTTCTGAAAATCTGTTTAATGCACCATCAATAGCTATTGTAGCAAGTGTATAAGCAGCGTAATAATTTTGGCTTCTATAACTTTCGATCATAGAATCTATCAAGGGTTCTGAGTAATACGTTGAGTCTTTTAACTCTTGTATAAGCTCCTTATCTTCAAGATCTTCTTTTAATAGAGTTTGCCACTCCTTTATCAATACTTCAAAATCTATAGTGCAGATTGTTCGATAGTCATCACTATAGCTATGGTAGATTACCCAACCTTCTTCAGCAAGTTTTTCAATATTTAAAGTTATTGCTTCTGCTTCTGTTTCAGAATAAGGTTCATGGTATTTCTTTAAGAATTCTTTTAAACTTTCAGTAAAATTAAAAGCAGATTTATCAAAAATATTGTGAATAGGCTCAAGTATTCGTCCGATATTATCTATTTGAGTTTTTAAAGAAATTGCACTAAATGCTGCTTCTGTATCAGATAAAATTTTAAGATATCTTTGGTTATTTAAAATAGATGTGGCTGAGTTTATTTCTGTTAGAAACGGTTTAGTGGTTTCAGCTATTTGCTTAGAAAAATTAAAACTGGCTAACGCAGCTTTATTTGCTTGTAGCATACTATTTTGAACCTCAATCAACCTTGAATGATTAAGTGTCTCATGAAAAACTCTAAGGGCTTCTGTAAGCTTTTTGTTTTGAACTGGGACTTTATTAATTGTCAATTTATTTTTTTGAACTTCACTATGATTATTTTCCATAGGGGTATTTCTTTCTATATGTCATGTTTTAATTATACCACTAAGTATTCAACATTCACGAGTTTTGTAATGGTTAGAAAAGAAATATTTTCATTAAAAATGTACAATTGAAAGTATTAATACTTTTTACCAAAATGTACTTTATAAATGATACTTATTGAACGCTTCTGGATCAAAAAATGTACTTTATCTTGCCTTAAAATAAAGTACATTTCAATTATAAAGTACATTTTTCAAAGAGTGTACATTACGTCTTAAACTCAGTTGTATCAAGGGTTTATCTGCTGTCTAGGGAAAAGTACAAAAATTTCCAGTTTTTCTTTGGAGTTTCATTGTGAATCATTATCTAGTGCTTTTTCTAGTTTCCAAATACTAAACCAGAATGAAATAGTCAGCAGAATAAGGAAAATAAAAAAGAGATTATCAGTAACGATACTTCTGTTCATTCTACTTAACTGAAGAGCTATATAAGGTGCTATGAGATACAAAATACATTGTATGATTGCTATCGTTTTCTTTTTCATGATTTTAATCTTACTGTGCAGGTTTGATACAGTAAACTCCTTTCTAGCTTTGTGCATCATCATTTCTAACTTGATTATAGTCTTATTTTTACCAAAGCTCAATTATTTGTATGTGAAATATCTTATCTGTAAAAAATAACCGATCTCATTGCTGAGAATCGGTTTTCTAATATATTTAATTAAGAGTTTATTTTTACAGGCTCTATAATATTTGTAGTGGGTAAATCCCCTATGGATCTTATGGAGCCTTT